>NZ_RZOJ01000088.1:0-17674 GCF_003998845.1 Mesorhizobium sp. M4A.F.Ca.ET.022.05.2.1
CTTGAAGCACGTGAGCACCGGAAGCGCAGGAAGCCGCCGTTTGCAGGCCGGCCTCACCTGAATATCGATACACTCTATTGCAGGCTCGAGCCAAAGTCCTCACCCTCGCGCGCCAGCGCCATTTCGGTGATGGCGATCAGCGTTTCGGCGCGCGTCTTCAGGTCCGCCGCCTCGAGCAGCGCCTGTTTCTCGGCCGGGCCATAGGGCGCCATCATCGACAGCGCATTGACCAGCATGGCGTTTTCAGCGCGGCTGACGCTTTCCCAGTCGGCTTCGAGATCGTTGGCCTGCAAATAGGCGCGAAACGCTTTCAGCAGCGACGGCCGGTCGACTTCGGCGCCGGCGCGGTCTTCGTCGAGATCGGCGAGGAAAGGCGCGATCCGGCATAGCCGGAACGGCGTCTTGGTGGCGGCCTCATGCGTGATGCGAAACCGGCAGACGCCTTGCAGCGAGATCAGGTAGCGGCCGTCGCCGCTCTCGGCCAGCGAGATGATGCGCCCGGCGCAGCCGACGCTGCACAGTTCCGGCTCGCCGTCGTCGCGCAGCGCGCCGTCGAGGCTGGGCTGGATGATGCCGATCAGTCGCGCACCCCCGACCGCCTCGTCGACCATCTGCAGATAGCGCGGCTCGAAAATGTTGAGCGGCATGCGCCCACCCGGCAAGAGCAGCGCGCCGGCAAGCGGAAACACCGGGATCGTCGCCGGCAGATCGGCTCCACGCCGGTAGTGCGCGTTTCCCGCCTGCAATCAGTCCTCCGATCGCCTGAAGCGTCTCAAACCCGCGATCTCCTCCATCCCCGCGCGAAGCCGGGGCCGCGCGCCGTGCTCTAACATGGCGCACCTGCGCCCGGCCGCAAGCCCATCCGGCAAAAACAGCCGGCGAACGGCCTCAGGAAAACAGCAGCGACGACAGTTTGCGCCGCGCCGCCAGCGTCGCCTCGTCGGTCATGCCCCAGGCCTCGAAGAACTTCAGCAGTTGCGCCTTGGCGCCGTCATCGTTCCAGCTGCGGTCGGCCTTGATGATCGCCAGCAGATTGTCGGCCGCTTGCGTCCGCTCGCCGCGGGCGTTCTGGATCATCGCCAGGTCGAAGCGCGCCTGGTGGTCGGCCGGATTGGCGGCAAGGCGCCGCTCGAACTCCGCCGGATTGCCGAGCGAGGCGGCCTGCGCGGCAAGCGCGATCCTGGCGCGCAGCGCGGCAAGCTGCGGCGCGTCCTTCTTGTCTTCCGGCGCCCGCGCCAGAACGGCCTCGGCGCCTTCCGTGTCGCCGGCCTCGAACAGCACTTCGCCGAGCCCGGCGATCGCCTCGATCGTCTCCGGCGCCTGTTCGAGAATGGCATCGTAGATGTCGGCGGCGGTCTGGACGTCGCCCGCCCCGCGCGCCTCGGCTGCCGCCGCCAGCGCCTCGCCCACCTGGTTGCCGGCGCCGTTCTTGCCGCCGACCTTCTTGATGAATTCGGCGATCTGGCTCTCGGGGACGGCGCCCATGAAGCCGTCCACCGGCTGGCCGTTCTTGAAGGCGATGACCGCCGGGATCGACTGGATGCCGAGTTGGCCGGCGATCGAGGGATGATCGTCGATGTTCATCTTGACCAGCTTGACGGTGCCGCCTGCGGCCTTGACCGCCTTTTCGAGCTGCGGCGTCAGCTGCTTGCAGGGGCCGCACCACGGCGCCCAGAAATCGACCAGCACCGGCTGGCGGCGCGATTCCTGGATGACGTCGGCGGCGAAGCCGGCCGTCGTCGTGTCCTTGATGAGGTCGGCCGGCGCCTCGCCGAGCGGGAGCTTGGGCTCGCCGCCGCCATATTGCACGGTCGTGGCATACTGGCCGCCACTGTTGCCGAACGGATTGTTGTCGCTCATGTCCTTGCCCTTCCAGTCGCGCTGCCGGCCAGCGGGGAGGCGCGACAATCCTTGCCTAGGTCAGTTTTCGCCATCCATGTGGCGATCAAGCCGAGACTTTCAAGATAACAGCATCGTGTCCGGTTGCCTCGACGAATCTGACGAGGTCGGCCGAGGCGATCGAGGTCGTCGCCTCGTTGGTGAGCGGGTGGGCGTTGACGACCGCATGGCTCATCAACTCCTGGTCGAGCACGACCTTGACCCGCCGCCCGCTGTCGTTGATCAGGCCGAAGACAGTGACCGCGCCCGGAATGACGCCGAGCAGTTCCATCAGCATTTCCGGCTTGCCGAACGACACCCGGCTGGCGGCGCCGATCAGATGATGTATCTGTTTGAGATCGACCTCCGCCTCCTCGCCGACGCTGACGAGGAAGAAATTGTCCTTCTTGTCCTTGAGGAAAAGGTTCTTGGTGTGGCCGCCGGCGATCTCGCCGCGCAACGCCTGCGAATCGGCGACCGTGTAGAGCGGCGGGTGGCGCACCGTCGACACGCTGATGCCGAGGTTGGCAAGAAAGGCATTGAGCTCGGCTTCGGTCTTCGGCATCGGTCCTCACTTCATTCCGGCGGACCATGCCGTTTACGGCCAATGGTGCCCTCTCGGCAAGGCCGTCCTGGAAGCCTACGGCAAACCCAAGCGCCGCAAAGCGATGCCGTTGGCACTTGAGAGCTGGCCGAAAAAAGCTCGTCATTTCCCTGTTGCAATCGCCGCGCTCTTCAGCCATATAGGCGCGGCTTGCGGCCGAGGCCGCGTGAGCGGGTGTAGCTCAGGGGTAGAGCACAACCTTGCCAAGGTTGGGGTCGGGCGTTCGAATCGCCTCACCCGCTCCAAATCTTCTCAGATTTGAAAAGCAAAAAGGGCCCGGGTAACCGGGCCTTTTTGCTGTCTGGCGCAAGGGAGCTTGCCGGGGAGCACACATCAATCTTCTTGATGAAATCTAGCTAGCCGGTCGGAGTGGCTTCGCCCGACGCGCGGTGTTGAGGAACGAGTCGGGTCCAGCTGGTCAAGACCTCGCCGCCGTTGCCGCCGAACACCAAGAAGGCCGCCCACGGCAACCGTACGCAGGTGACCGAGGACGGCTCGATAGCGTCAGCGGCAGCGGGTCAGCAGCATCATGCCGAAAAGGAATTGACATGCACGCTCCAGCCTCTTGTCACCGTCAGGCTCGCTTGGATCAAACAATATGCTACCAAGCACCTGCACATAGGGCTTGAGATAATTGACCGATAGCGGCCGGTCTGGCGGAAATCCGATATTAAACTTTGACGGGTTGCCCCCATTTGGCTTTTTCTGATCCTCGGTGACCTCGATCGTACAATTTCCGTCTGTAATCTCCGCGGACCCGCCGGCTTGCAGCTCGTGATAGACTTTTAGCTTTGTGTTTCCCTCGTATCCGGCGTGGCCGATCAGCAGGCCAGGCCTCTCCGCCTTGTGGTTGTTGTCTTTAAAATAGTCATAATTGTTGGCGGTCAGAATGAGGTTTTTCGTAACATTTACATACCCATCCGCGCTCGGAATTTCAGCGTTGAAGTTGTTGTCCTGAAAGATTTTAAGCTTAGCCATTTTTCTCCCTCCATTTAGCCAATTGGATTCGGATGTCCCGCCATAGCAATCAGGTCGGGCATAGAGAAATGTCTGAGATTTGCAGATGGCAACTGTGGTCGCCACGCCGGCTGGGAAAGAATTGAGTTCGCACTTGATTCGATCGCCGCATGAACAGTTTCCATCACTATGCGACTTCCCAGCGGACCCAGGTGGCATCCACCGCAAAAATGCTCTGCCTCTCTCAGGATGTAATACCAAAGGGGCGTTCGGGTCAGCAGGTCGGGGTGCTCAGTGAAGGCTTGCCGGACTGATGGGTCGTCCGTCGGGATTTGTTCAGGCAAAAGGTAGGCCAGTGGCGGCTGCTGCTTCGAAGCCAATGCAGCGTTGGTCAAAAAGACAGCATGTTGCGCAGTGGCGAGGCCCAGTTCATGGCCCGTTTTCATGGTCTCCTCGGCGAGTGCGAACACGTCCCCCGGAGCCGGGTTGCTGCACAATTCGTCGAACAGGCAGCTGGGCAGGCTTGCTAATGCAGGGGAGAGGCTAAGATTGATCTTACTTGCTTTGATCGGTTCAATCGCCAGCGCATCATAAGCGGTGCCAGAAAAGTCCAGCAACAGAAACCAGTTCGTGACCCAGTTCCTCAGAAGGCGGTGGGCTGATGAGCTCAACTTGTCGCCAGAATTTGCATAGCTGGATTCCATGAATTCGGACAGCCGCGCCAAGCCCTCGATCCGGTTCCACGGTCGATACGCATCCCTGATCATGCTGTGGCCGAAACGTGCAACCGCCGCCCCGAATTCGATAGGAAGCCAATCTGGGTTTTGAGACGATGCTCCGGCCTTAACGATGCAGCGGCCGTGTTGCATGACACTGCGAAAAGAGGATCGATCCACGATGCGGGGCAGATAGTCGTGCAAAACCGCAGATTGGAAATGCTGCAGCCAAATGCGACGAACTTTCTGCCACCACACTTTGTCGTAGGACCCCTTCTTGGCGGGGTCGTAGCCCTCTCTTTTCGCAATGGCATTGAAAAACTTTAACAAGGCCACGTGACACTGCGCCAACGGCAAGAAGTCATCGTTGCGGCTGTCTACTATCAGCGGCTTGCCTTCCTCAGGCAGTTCGAGATCGACACGCGGCAGATCTTCAGCCATGACCACGCTGCCTGACGTACAGCCTATCGGCAACGGTCCGGAGTCATGACATCCGGTCCCCGGCATAACTGCTGCATCAATCCGGAGCACACTGTCGAGGTCGAGAGCAGGTGTTCTATCGTTGGGGGGATCCTTACCCGGTCCCATGAAACTGATATCGTGGAAGATAAACTGGCCGAAATAAGTGTACCCTGCCGGGATGTCGCTATCATCCGACGAGGCATAGGGCTTATGGATAAGTGCCTCTCCAAGCGCCGCCAGAGCTTTTATGGGCGGAAGCGCCTTGCCATCGTGCCACCCGAAGATGTGCTTATAGGTGGGCGTGTTGGCTCCGCGGACCAACGTCAAGAATTCTTCGTGGCCAACTTCCTTTGGCGTCTTGCGACGCTCAAATAGCAAGATACGGTCATTCGCACTGACGAGATAAGCTTTTTGAGCATGGCGGGCCATAGTATTCCCCCCTGGCCGTATTTTAGTATGAGCTTATCAACGGATCGGCACAAGTCGGCAGTTTCGCATTTTTGTCTCATCGGGCCTAAAAGCCTGCGAGTATTTGGAACGGCATCAATGACGGCGTTGTGGGCTGATGGATCAAGGGAGCTTGTGCGCGTGCACATCGACCTGGCATAGCCGTGCCAGATCACGCCGATCCTCGTCCCGCTTGATTGGGAAGGCGCCTAGAAACCAGTCCAAGATGTCCTTCAAAGTCGGTGGTGCAGGTCCTGCCCAGGCTGCGGCAACGGACTCCTGCAATTGCATCAGCGCCGCGCGAGCTTCATCTGTTCTTCCCAGCCTGCACAGGGCGGCAGTCTTCCAGCCGGCGGTGTCGACTATTGCGTTTCTGGACCGATCGGCCGCCGCGATTGCGCCTTCGAAGTCTCCGGCAAAATAGCGGATTACCGAGATGTGTGACCACTGGTAGTCCAAAAACATGGATGTCAAATCCATTGCACGCTCCAAGAACTGAGTAGCTGGACCGACGCGGCCCATGAACGCCATACCCAGAGCAGCCGACACCAACGTTTTTGGACTGTTGGGGTTAAGTTCAGCGGCTAGTTCGTAGTGCACTTCCGACTGTTCGAAATGTCGAGTCATCGCCGTTGACCACGCAACGACCAAATGATTGCGCGCGTCGAGTGGATCGAGGGCGACAGCGCGCTGCGCCAGTTCGGCAGCCCGCTTCGTTATCGAAGGATCTGCCGCAATTCCCGGTCGAATGAATTGCCGCGCATTGTGGATGCTGGCCAAACTGGCGTAGGCCGGAGCGAAATTCTGGTCAGCAACGATCGCGCCTTCGAATAGCCGTTCGGCTTCGTCGTCGGCGTCTGGTGTCCAGCGAGTCAGTAGATCCTCGCCGCGCAACCAGGCATCATAAACACCGAGATCTTGCGGGAGTCCTCTAACCTGGCGTGACAGCCTGTCATGCGAGAGGTAAACCTCCAGAGTTGAAGCGATCTTTCCGACCACCTGCTTCTGCAAGGACAGCCAGTTTCCAAGCGAGAATCTAAATGCCTCGCTCCAAATGACATGGTTCGTACCGGGATCGCTGACCGAGACCACCAACTGCATATCATCCTGGCTGTCCACGCATTGGGCCGTCAGCAGATAGTCCGTGTCAGGACCCTCGATCGCGCCATCCTTCAACTCGATAACTGTGAACTCCCGAAATTTGGACAAGTTGGCGACTAATTCGGAGCGGAACCCCCAGACCAGGGGAGAGATTCTCTTGGGTCGAGCCTCGAACTTTCCAACCGCGAGCGTTGGCGCTGGTCCACCAGGCCGACGTGCCTTTTTGTTCTGAGACAACAGCGGTTCTGGAGCTTTCAGCGCTTCCGCCAAAGCTGTCGTTTCCACGCTTGGCGCCAGCTGATATCGCTCACGCAGAAATGCGCGCAGGGTTTCGTAAACCCGCATTGCGGCGGCGACGTTGTGCAATTCGGCATGGTGGCGGATAAGACAGCGTGCAGCGCGCTCATGGCTAGGCTCGAGCACCAATAGGGCATTTGCCGCCCTGCGCATTGCAGGTTCGGACATCTCGAAGCGTTCCAGCATGGCCTCTAAGGCCTCCAATGCGTGGTCACGCCAATTGTGCCTGGTCACGCTTAGCCACGCGCTGAACAGGTCGCTGGTGCCTTCCAGGCCAAATAGGATCGCCTCAGACCAATCCGATCGTTTGAGGAGCAGGTCGTCGATCTTGCCCTCTCCAAGATCCTTCAACATGCGAACGACATCGACGCTTATGCGCGAGGGGCTTAACCCGATAATATTTCCGCGCCTGAGAATTCCCGCCGCCGAGTCGCCCGCAATTGATTTTTCCGCGATCTGCAGGCAATTCGCCATTGCGCGCCGAGCGGCTACCTGGCTTCGTTCTGGCCAAATTAAGGTAGCCAGCCGGTCATGCACCTCCTGATAGTTGCTGGACAGTGCAAGGTAACCGATCAGCGCCTGCGCTTTCGGGGAACGCAATGCGATTGCTTCGCCATCTTCCCGGTAAAGGCCCAGCCCATCGATGACCGAAATCAGCCGCTGATGGCCGTTGTCTGGGACATCAGCAACGTTGGAAGCAACCACATAGTAGAGCGCCAGCGGCTCGGGCATATTCTTCAAGGCGGGCCGCCCGGCGAAACGAAACCGCCACCGCGCGGTGTTGCGGGCCGCCCAATAGACGTCTTGCGTTACGCACACGCCGCCCGGCTCGGCCATCGTCTGTACCCGGGCAGCAACGTTTATTGCATGGCCGAACACATCGCCGTCACGACGATGAACCTCTCCAATATGCAGTCCGATCCGGAACCGACTGTAAAACGGTCTCTTGTCCAGGAGATCGGCCAGGGTACCCTGCATGAAAATGGCGTAGTCGATGGCGCTCGATACACCGTCAAACAAGATCAGGACCCCATCGCCGGTCGTCTTTATGAACTCTGCGCCGAATTCCTCGCAATGGGTTTGAAAGAGTTGGAAACAGAGCGAAACGAGATCCAGGGTTCCAAGTTCATCGGCGGCGGTCAGCCGGCTATATTGAGCCAGATCCGCAAACAGAATTGTTCTAAGTGCCGCTCGCTCCGATCGCGCTTGCATGGCCGCCCGCTGCCTGCCCTGTCGAATGTGCTATTCTGCTCTCCAACGCGGGCTTAGTCGACGGCACAACGACACTCATGACAAATGCTTTCATGAATGGTTGCGAACACGCCAGGGTCGGCGAACTGTTCAACGTGATTGACTTGCCTGTGACGGATGTTCCGGTTCACTTCGCGATCGCGATCCCGAATGATGCCTTGTTGCAATTGCCAATGATGCCTCGCGCAGCAATGCCAGAAACAGGCAGACTGGCCAGCGGTCGCGGATTGAGCATCGACGACTGCCGGGCGAGTTGCCTCGGCGAGGCAGCGGAACTCTTCAGTTGCTGCTCGTGGGGTGACGAGCCGGTGATCACCGCTACGGCCGACGAGATCGGACCGGCGGCAATCGCACCTGAAAGCCTGAATGGCTTCAGTCCAGATCAGATCGTAGCCCGCGCTGCGTGGAATAGAGAAAACACCGGCTTCGACTGGCGACCTCCGATCCGGCATCAATCTGCGGTGCTGGATTGGCTTAGGGTTGAGGATGCATTTGGCGGCGATGGGGCGTTCATACCCGCAGACTTCGCCTTCATAGGACGTCGAGAGGCCGGCGATGAGGCCGCGGTAGCGATCGGCGACAGCAATGGGTGCGCGGCAGGGACCACCGCGGACGCTGCGAAACTGGCGGCCATCCTGGAACTGGTTGAGAGGGATGCTACCGGTAGATGGTGGTATGGAAGAAGGCAGCGCCAAATCATTGATTTGTCCTGTCTCATCGGCATCGATACGCTTGTCGACTGGCTATTGCATCGCGGACGTCGAACCTGGCTCTTCGATATCACCTCTGATATCGACATCCCGGTGGTGGCCGCCGCTTCAGCAGAACCGGACGGCAAGGACGTCTCGCTAGGCTTTTCTGCTGGCCAAAGCCTCCAATTGGCAGCCACGGCCGCGTTGACGGAAATGCTTCAGATGGAAATTTCGCTCGGGGCTGCGCGAGCGCTTGGTGACAATGCTGGCGGTTGGCGGCGATGGCGAGAGAAAGTCTCAATGACGACCCCACCTCTGAACATGGCCTCGATCCAACAGGTCGCGCCAAATCGATCTCCTCCTGCGGGCGAGCGTGACCTGTCAGACGTACTCAACGCCTTGGCGCACAGAGGAATCGATTTGTGGTTTGCCGAAATGACACGCGCGGAATTCGGCATTCCCGTGTTTCGCGCTTTATCGACCCTGCTTTGTCATTACAAGCCACGGTTCGCACCAGCCCGTCTCCTGGCTCCCGATGCCCGCGATCTAAGCTGCGGCGCCGGTTCGCCAGCCGACCAGCCGCTGCTTTTGATTTAGTTCCAAGGCCCGCGGCCTTTTCGCTTTCTGGGGACTGACGCCTCGGTGTCGGCGTTGCGGCTTTTGCTTCGACCTACGCCAGCCGCGCCCGCGTCGTCCTCGGTGTCGCCAGCAGCAGGCTGGTTTCGCTCCCCGTTATGCCGGGGATCAGCCGTATCCGCCGCAGCACGGCGTCGAAATCGGTGAGCGACGCGGTTCCGAGTTCGACCACCAGGTCCCAGCGGCCGTTGGTGGTGTGGATGGTGGAAACCTCGGGGAAGCCGCCCAGCGCCCTGATCACACGGTCCGCTGCGTGGCCCTCGATCTCGATCATCATGACGCCGCGCATGCGCTGGTCGACCGCGTCGGCGCGCAGCACCACCGTGTAGCCGATGATCTCGCCCGCTTTCTCCAGCCGCTCCATGCGCGATCGCACCGTCGCGCGCGAAACGCCGAGGTCGACCGCGAGATCGGAGACGCTGCGCCGCGCATCGTGCCTCAGCAGCGTCACCAGCCTTTCGTCAAGCGTATCCATGATTTTCCATTTCGATCAAACTATATGTCCAATATGATAGATCAGCCTTTTCGAAATGCCAATTTCGCCTGTTCAATCCGCCACCGGATGATGGTTCACTCCTGCGATCAATCGCAAGGACGGAAAGAATCATGCGCTGCAGGATCGTTGGCGCGCCGGTGCAGGACGGTGCGGGCAGGATGGGATGCGAGATGGGGCCGAGCGCGTTGCGCACGGCCGGGCTGGTCTCGGTGCTGGCGGAACTCGGCCACCAGGTCGAGGACTGGGGCACTGTAGAGAAGGCTGAGGGACGCGCCGTCGTTCACGGCAATCTCGCGCTGAAAGCGCTGCCGGAGATTTCCGCCTGGACGGCGGCGATCGCCGAGACCGCTTACGCGGCTTCCCGGGAAGCCATGCCGATCTTCCTTGGTGGCGACCATTCGATCTCCGCCGGCACCGTATCCGGTGTCGCCCGCCGGGCCGCGGAGCTTGGCCGGCCGCTCTTCGTGCTGTGGCTCGACGCGCATCCGGATTTTCACACCCTCGACACCACCACCAGCGGCAATCTGCATGGCGTGCCGCTCGCCTATGCCAGCGGTCGCCCCGGCTTCAACGGCTACTTTCCCGACCTGCCGCAAGCGGTCGATCCTGCCCGCATCTGCGCCATGGGCCTGCGCAGCGTCGATCCGGCCGAGCGCCGCGCGCTGAACGAGGCGGGCGTCACCGTGCATGACATGCGCACTATCGACGAGCATGGCATTGCGCCTTTGCTGCGCGCCTTCCTGGCCAAGGTCGAGCAGGAAAACGGCCTGCTGCATGTCAGCCTCGATGTCGATTTCCTCGACCCGTCGATCGCGCCGGCCGTCGGCACCACCGTGCCCGGTGGCGCCACCTTCCGCGAGGCGCATCTGGTGATGGAGATGCTGTCCGACAGCGGGCTGGTTTCCAGCCTCGACCTGGTCGAGCTCAACCCGTTCCTCGACGAGCGCGGCCGGACCGCCACCCTGATGGTCGACCTCACCGCCAGCCTGATGGGCCGTCGCATCATGGACCGCCCGACCCGCAGCCATTCCGGAAGCCTCTGATCATGACCCAACCGTCCCGCCTTGCCATTGTCCCCTTCGTCAGCGTCGACCGCATGATGAAGCTGGTGCTCGCCATCGGCGTCGAGCGCTTTCTCACCGAGCTCGCCGCCTATATCGAGGAGGATTTCCGCCGCTGGGAGCTGTTCGACAAGACGCCGCGCATTGCCTCGCACAGCCATGACGGCGTCATCGAGCTGATGCCGACCAGCGACGGCAAGATGTACGGCTTCAAATACGTCAACGGCCATCCGAAGAACATGCGCGAGGGCCGCCAGACGGTCACCGCCTTCGGCGTGCTGGCCGATGTCGGCTCCGGCTATCCGATGCTGCTGACCGAGATGACCATCCTGACGGCGCTGCGCACCGCCGCCACTTCCGCCGTCGCGGCCAAATATCTGGCGCCGAAGGGTTCGCGCGCCATGGCCATCATCGGCAACGGCGCCCAGTCCGAATTCCAGGCCATCGCCTTCAAGGCGCTGCTCGGCATCGACAGGCTGCGGCTCTACGACATCGATCGCCAGGCTTCGGAAAAATGCGCCCGCAACCTTGCCGGCAAGGGTTTTGACATCACCATCTGCGCCACCGGGCAGGATGCGGTGGAAGGTGTCGACATCATCACCACGGTGACCGCCGACAAGCAGTACGCCACCATTCTCACCGACAACATGGTCGGCTCCGGCGTCCACATCAACGCCGTCGGCGGCGACTGCCCCGGCAAGACGGAACTGCATCGCGACATCCTGTTGCGCTCCGACATCTTCGTCGAGTTTCCGCCGCAGACGCGCATCGAGGGCGAAATCCAGCAGCTCGACGCCGACCATCCGGTGACCGAGCTGTGGCAGGTGATGACCGGCAAGGCGCAAGGCCGCAGGGCGCCGGAGCAGGTCACGCTGTTCGATTCCGTCGGCTTCGCAACGGAGGATTTTTCCGCGCTGCGCTATGTTCGCGACCAGTTGCAGGCCACCGGCCTCTATGAGGAGCTAGACCTGCTCGCCGATCCCGACGAGCCGCGCGACCTGTTCGGCATGCTTTTGAGGGCAGGTTTGCAGCCGGCGGCTTGAGGGAATGAGCACGTATCTCCCCCCTTGAGGGGGAGATGGCCGGCAGGCCAGAGGGGGTCGGTTCGACTGGGCTCGGCCTGCTTGTGCAGATGGAGGTTGGCGCTTCATGCGCAGAGACCCCCTCTGTCGCCTTCGGCGACATCTCCCCCTTAAGGGGGGAGATTACGCGCTACCCGCGCAACGGCGCGCAGCTTTCGCGTTCGACGAGGACAGGCGTCAGGACTTCCCGTCGCGACGGCGCGGCCGGCTCGCCGAGACGTTCCAGCAGCAGGCTCACTGCCCGCGTTCCGATCTTCTCCACCGGCTGCGCGATCGTCGTCAACGGCGGCCAGGTGGTGACGGCGTAGGGGATGTCGTCGAAGCCGACCAGCGACATGTCGTCGGGAACGCGCAATCCGCGCGAACGCAGCGCGGTGATGGCGCCCATGGCCATCAGGTCGTTGCAGGCGAATACCGCCGTGATGTCGGGCGCCTGCGTTAGCAGCCGCTCCATAGCCAGCCGGCCGCCGGCGAAATGATAATCAGAATCGACCACTGCTGAGGCAGGCAGGTCGACGCCTGCTTCCCCCAGCGCCCGGGTGAAGCCGCGCAGGCGGGCCGGGCTGGAGCTCGAATCGCGCGGGCCGCCGATGACGCCGATCCGCTTGTGCCCGAGCCCGACCAGGTGCCGGCCGGCGAGATAGCCGCCGTGATCGTGGTCGACCAGCACGGAATCGACGTTGACGGAATGGATCTCGCGGTCGAGCAGCACCGCCGGCACATCTGGCAACAGACGCGAGAACACCCGCGCGTGGTCGGACGAGCCGGCAAAGATCAGCCCGTCGATCTGCTTGGCCATCAGCACCGAAAGATAGCGCTCTTCCTTTTCGGCGCTGCCGTCGGAGTTGCACAGGATCACCGTATAGCCGGCGACGAACCCGGCATCCTCGATCTGGCGCGCGACGCTGGCGAAGAACGGGTTGGAGTTGTCCGGCAGAAGCAGGCCGATGGTCTTGGTCTCGCCGCGCCTGAGGCTTCGCGCCAGCGAATTCGGGCTGTAGCGCAGCGCCGCGATCGCCGCGCGCACGCGCTCGGCCGTCTCCGGCTCGACATGGCGCGTGCGATTCATCACATGCGAGACCGTTGCGACGGACACTCCCGCATAGCGCGCGACATCGGCAATCGTTGTCATGGCCCCTGGTCCCAGCGCTCCTACATTTCCCACGCAATTCCGGACGGAAAACCGCTACGCACTTTTCCTGGAATTGCCCTAGTGCATGATGCCGAAAAGTGTGAAGCGGTTTTCGGAAGACATCATGCTCTATCTCTTTGATTTAGAGCCGGATTCAGATTTCAGGTCGATTCGACCTGAAATCATCCGGCTCTAGCGTATCTTGCGCAACAGCCTCTCCCGATATGCGTCTAGGATGACGGCGAGCACGATGACAAGCCCAATCACGATCGGCTTGAAATTGTCGCCGACGCCGAGCAGCTGCAGACCGGTGCTCAGAACCTGCAGAATACAGGCGCCGACCAGCGTGCCGACGATCGAGCCCTTGCCCCCGCTGAGGCTCGTGCCGCCGATGATGACGGCGGCGATCGCATTGAGTTCGTAGCCGACGCCGGCGATCGGGCTGCCGATGTTGAGGCGCAACAGATAGACCATCGCCGCGATGCCCGCGGTCAGGCCGCTGATGGTGAAGGCCGCCACCTTGTAGAAATCCGGATTGTGGCCGGAGAGCCGCACCGCCTCGTCGTTGGTGCCGACGGCGAAGATCATGCGGCCGAAGACGGTGAAGCGCAGCACGAACCAGCCGATCGCGATTACCAGCACCGCGACAAGGAAGATCGAGGGCAGGAAGCCGCCGATGATCAGATTGCCGAAATCGACGAAGCTTTGCGGCAGGCCGGTGATGGTCGAATTGTCGCTGACCACGCGGGCCGCGCCCGCGGCCATGTTGAGCATGCCGAGCGTGACGATGAAGGACGGAATCTTCCAGCGCGTCGAAATCCAGCCGTTGAGGAAGCCGCAGGCAGCACCGGTCGCCATGCAGGCGATGAGCGCCAGCGTGATCGCCGCCGCCGGCGACAGGCTCTCGTTGATCATGATGGTGGCGCCCACGACCGTGCAGAGCGCCAGCACCGAGCCGACCGAAAGGTCGATGCCGCCGGTGAGGATGACGAAGGTCATGCCCGCGGCCAGAACCGTGTTGATGGCGATCTGAACGAAGATCTTGAGCGCGTTGCCCGGCGTGGCGAAATAGGGCGCGCTGATGGAGAAGAAGATCGTAATCAGCACCAGCGCCAGGAGCACGCCGGCGTCGCGGATGAGAAAGCGCAGGAATTTCGCCCTGCCGGGGGAAACAGGCGCCGACACGACAGCCTCGGACGTCTCGCTCATGGTCTCACATACTCCTGATAGGCGAGCGACAGGATGCGCTCCTGGTCGAATTCGGCGCGCGGCACCTCGCCGACTATTCTGTTCTTGGAAAAGACGATGATGCGGTGGCACATGCCCATCAGCTCGGGCAGGTCGGACGACACCATGATGATGCCTTTCTGCGCCGCCGCCAGCATCCACAGGAGCTGATAGATCTCGCGCCGCGCGCCGATGTCGACGCCGCGCGTCGGCTCGTCGAGGATCAGCGTCGAGGTGCCGCGGAACAGCCATTTGGCCAGCACCACCTTCTGCTGGTTGCCGCCCGAAAGGTTGCGCACCGCCTGCTCGATCGAGCTTGCCTTGACGCGCAGCTGGCCTACCAGGTCGGTGGCCGCCGCGGCTTCGGCCCTGCGGTTGACCAGCCCATGGCGCGAGACCTTGCCGAGATCGGTGATGGTGATGTTCTTGTCGACCGGCAGGTCGAGCAGCAGGCCCTGCCCCTTGCGGTCTTCGGTCAGCAGGCTCAAGCCATGCCGCACCGCATCCTTGGGCGCCGTGATCGCCACTGGCCTGCCGTCGATGGCGACGACGCCGTCAAGTTTCGGATCGGCCCCGAACAGCGCCCGCATGGCTTCCGTCCGGCCGCTGCCGACCAGTCCGGCGACGCCGAGGATCTCGCCATGTCGCACATCGAAGGAAATCGCCGGTGTCGTGGCGTCGCGCTTCAGGTTGCTGACACTGAGCGCGACCTTGCCCGGCACGATCGCGGCATCGAAGCTGTATTCGTCGGCGATGTCCCGGCCGATCATCATGCGCACAAGGTCCGGAACGGTGAGGCCTTGCAGGTCGCGGGTCGCGACCAGCCTGCCGTTGCGCAGCACGGTGACCCGGTCGCCGATCTCGAACACCTCGTGCAGGCGGTGGGAGATATAAATGATAGTAACGCCCCTGGCCTTCAGCCGCTTGATGATGGCGAAGAGACGCTCGATTTCCGGTGGCGTCAGCGTCGCCGTCGGTTCATCGAGGACGAGAAGCTTGCTGTCATAGCTCAGCGCCTTGGCGATCTCGACCAGTTGCATCTGCGCGACGCCGAGCGCCTCGACGCGCGTCCTTGGATCGATGTCGAGCCCGACCTCCTTGAGCAGGGCCAAGGCGCGCCGGTTGAGCGCCTTGCCGTCGACGATGCCGAAGCGACGGCGCGGCAGGCTTTCCAGCATCAAATTCTCGGCGATGCTGAGATAGGGCAGCAGGTTGAGCTCCTGATGCACGATGCGGATGCCGCTCTGCTGCGCATCGTGCGGCGTCTTCGGCTGATATGGCGCGCCGTTGAAGGCGATCGCGCCGCCGTCCGGCCGGTAGATGCCGGCCAAAAGCTTGATCAGTGTCGACTTGCCGGCGCCGTTCTCGCCCAGGATGATGTGGGTTTCGCCGCGCGCGATCGACAGCGACACATCGCTCAGCGCGACGGCGCCGGGGAAAATCTTCCCGACCCCTTCAAGGGAAAGAATGACGTCGTCCATGCGGCATGATCCTGATTGCGCTCTTCTACCGCATAATCCGGCAGGTGCGCGCGGTCATCGCCGCCGGAATTGCCGGGCGGCGATGACAAGGCGTGCGGGGCGGAGCGACGGCGCCAGCATTTGAGATGCTGGCGCCGTTGCGCTGCCTCAGGCGGTGACCAGCTTGATGTCGGTCTTGACCCAGCCGGAGAACTTCTCGCCGGCGAGCTCGCGCAGACCGTAGTCGATGCCGAGGGCCGCCATCTGCGCGCCATACTGCTCGACCGTGGCCAGCATCTTGCCTTCCTTCAGCAGCGGCCCGACCGCCGGGATGTTGTCGAAGCCGACCACCTTGATCTGGCCGGACTTGCCGGCCGCGTCGATCGCCTTGACGACGCCGAGCGCCATCGAATCATTGGCCGCCATCACGCCCTGGATGTCGGGGTGCTGGGTCATGAAGTTGGTCATCAGCGTGTTGGCTTCCTCGGTCTCCCAATGCGCCGTCTTCGAATCGAGCAGGTCGAGGCCGTGTTCCTTCACCGCATCGTCGAAGCCGAGCTTGCGCTCCTTGGCGTTGTCGGCCTCGGGATTGCCCTCGAGGATGACCACCTTGCCGCCCTTGCCCAGCGCCTTGCCGAGCGCATCGCCGGCGAGCTTGGCGCCGGCGCGGTTGTCCGGACCGAAGAAGGCGAGGTCGATGCCCGCCTTCTTCTTGGCTTCGGCATCGAGCGCGACGTCGATGTTGATGACCTTGATGCCGGCCTTCAGCGCCTTGGCGATCGGCGTCACCATGGCCTTCGAATCGGCGGGTGCGACGACGATGACGTTGAAGTTCTGGGTGATAAAATTCTCGATGGCATCGACCTGCGCGGCGAAGTCGCGCTCGTCCTTCATGCCGACGGCGGCGAAATCGAACTTGTCCTTGTTCTTGGCCGCGTACTCCTCGGCTCCAGCCTGCATCTGCTTGAAGAACTCGTTGGCGAGCGACTTCATGACCAGGCCGACCTTGGGCTTGTCGGCGGCGAGCGCCGGGCCGAGCGGCAGCGCCAGGGCGCCCGCTGCCAATGCGCTGCTTTTGAGGAACTGACGACGCGAGAACTGGTCCAGGTCGAGACCAAGCGCGTTTGGATCCTTGCAACGAGGCGGCTTGCCAATCGGAACACGCGGCACACTGGCGGGACGTCGGCTATTTGACACCCGCCCTGCGGAAATCGGAGGGCGACATGCCGGCGAGCTTGCGGAACGACTTGTTGAAGGCGCTGAGCGAGCCGAAGCCCGAATCCATGGCGACGCGCAGCACGTTGGCGTCCTCATGCATCAAGAGCGCCTGCGCATAGCTCAGCCGCAGCAGGTTGACATACTCGTTGAGCGTCATCCCGGTCGACTTCTTGAAGATGCTCATGGCGTATTTCGGATGGATGTCGACGACAGCCGCTATGTCGACGCAGTCGATCTCATAGAGGAAATTCTCGGCGATGAAGTCGCACATGCGCCCGACATTGCGCGACGACTGCTGGTCGAAGGGGCTGCCCGCCGAATGTGCGGCGGGAACCCTAGAAACAAGCCGGTAGGGTTCGAACCGCACCCGCTCCAGCCGCAGCAGCAGCTCGTTCACCGCATGCTCGGCTTTGGCCGCGTCGCCCGAGCGGGCGTAGCTGTTCCAGCGCTCGAAATTGTGGTTGTCGGCCTGGTCGGTGGCCGACGTCACCAGCGTGGCGCCCGTCATCAGCCGGTGCCGGACATCGGTGGGTAGATGCAGCCGGAAGAAATGCACCAGCGGCAAATGCGCCCCGGCATAGACGGCATCGTCACTGAGATCGTCCATCTGGTGCGGCAGGCCGCCCCAGAACAGGCACATCTCGCCGGCCGACAGCGAGATCTCGTGATCATTCATCAAGTAGTGCACGCTGCCGCGCACGATGAAATTGACTTCCACCTGCGCGTGCCAATGCGGCTTGAGCATAACCAGCGGCTGTGTGTGGAACATCTGCAGCATCAGCGGCATGCCTTCCACGCTGCTGGCGCCAGGCTGGTAGAACGGCCGTTCCGGCATCTTACTTTCCGCCAATTTTCTTTTCCCTTTGTCCGGGACAAGCCTTCCGCGCCGCATAATCTAGCCACGCTCACTGTGAGAGAGCAAATGAAATGGGAGGAGTTCAATGCGCACCACACTGA
>NZ_RZOJ01000089.1:0-17279 GCF_003998845.1 Mesorhizobium sp. M4A.F.Ca.ET.022.05.2.1
TTCCTAATCTGTAGGTCACAGGTTCGATTCCTGTCGGGATCACCATGCTTTTCAATGGTTTGGCGAGACCGCCGCCGATTGGCACGGCGGCAGGGATAGATATCGATTTTCACCAGGGTATAGGCATCGTCCGTTCGGTTTCGGCCAGCCTTTGTGGCGGTGCGGTGTCCAGCTCTGGCTCGCGGCCGGGCGGCTATTGCTTCATCGAGGTGGAAGTGCCCCAGGTATCCGACAGCACATAGCCCTCCGGGTACGGGTCCGTCGGATCGAGATAATAGGCATGCTCGCCGGTGATCCAGGCCCGGCCGGTGATCTCCGGGACGATCGCCTTGCGCCCGCCGATTTCCGTCAGGTCCACGATCCTGCCTGTGAAGCGGGAGCCGATGATCGATTCATGGGTGAGCACGTCGCCCACGCCCATCAGGCCTCTGGCCTGCAACACCGCCATACGGGCCGACGTGCCGGTCCCCGTCGGGCTGCGGTCGGAGCGTCCCGGCGAGACGATGCAGGTGTTGCGCGTGACATTGCCCGGCCCTTGGAACGGCATGGCGAACTGCACGATCGAGACGCCGCGCACATGGTCGAATTCCGGATGGATGACATCGAGCTGTTCGCGCGCGGCCCGTCGGATTTTCTCGCCGGCCACGGCCAGTTCGCGCGCCTCGTCCGGGGCGACCGAGAAGCCGAGCGCCGTGGCATCGACGATGGCGTAGAACATGCCGCCATAGGCGATATCGACCTTAAGAGTGCCGAGCCCTTCCACCTCGATGCCGGCGTCGAGGCGGTCGACAAAGGCAGGCGCGTTGCGGAAGGTGATCGAGACGCATTTGCCGTCGCGGCATTCGGCGCGCACCTCGATGACGCCGCCCGGCATGTCGAGCTTGAAGCGGGTCTCTGGCTCCTGCATCGGCACCATGCCGGTCTCGAGCAGCACCGTGGCGATGCATATGGTGTTGGAACCGGACATCGGCGGATATTCCGTCGGCTCCATGATGATGGCGCCTGCTGCGCAATCCTTGCGCGTCGAGGGAACGAGCAGGTTGACGTGCCGCGCGACGCTGCCGCGCGGCTCGCAGATCAGCATGCGCCTGATATGGTCGTGATCGCGCTCCATCGTGATCATCTTGTCCATCATCGTGCGGCCCGCCGGCGGCAGCACGCCGCCCACGATGACGTCGCCGACCTCCCCTTCAGCATGACAACCGACGACACGAATAGAGGCTTTGGTGCGCATTGTTGCTCCCTGTAAGGCTGTTCTCTAGTGCGACGAGGCTACGCACTTGTGGCGCGCGATGTATGCAATCATTCGCAAAATCATCCCGCGCCATGTCCCTGCTCTTCAACCTTCGGGAATCGGCACCGGCAGATTGCCAAGAGCAGGACCGCTGCCATTCCACGATGGTTCGATATCGGTCCCGGCATCTCGCACGCCTCCGTGGCCATCAAAGCAAACCACCTCGCAAGAAGATACCGAAACGGCGAATGATCGTTGAAAAAAATCGTCCATAAGGATGATTATCCGCTCCCGGCCACGCGAAGGCGATGGGGTCGAACAGCGGCTTGGTGCCGCCGGCCGGCGCCGCCCAGCTGTGGCGATTGCTCGATAAGAGGATAAGAAGCCGTGACAGACGACCGGCGCCGGGACAGAATGGGCAGCCGGCCCGTTCGCCAGCCTCAAGGGAGAACCCGAATGACCGCCAATGTCTTTTCCGGCTGCATGCCGGCTCTGATGACCCCGTGCACGGAAGACCGCCAGCCCGACTTCGAGGCGCTCGTTCGCAAGGGGCGGGAGCTGATTGCCGCCGGCATGTCGGCCGTCGTCTATTGCGGCTCGATGGGCGATTGGCCGCTGCTGACTGACGCGCAGCGCATGGAGGGGGTCGAGCGCCTAGTGAAGGCCGGCGTGCCGGTGATCGTCGGAACCGGCGCGGTCAATACCGCCAGCGCCGTGGCGCATGCCGCCCATGCACAGAAGGTCGGCGCCCGAGGCCTGATGGTGATCCCGCGCGTCTTGTCGCGCGGACCTTCGGTCACCGCGCAGCGCCACCATTTCAAGGCAGTCCTCGCGGCCGCGCCCGAATTGCCCGCGGTCATATACAACAGCCCCTATTACGGCTTCGCCACGCGCGCCGATCTGTTCTTCGCGCTGCGCGCCGAACATCCCAACCTCGTCGGCTTCAAGGAGTTCGGCGGACCGTCGGATCTGCGCTATGCGGCCGAAAACATCACCAGCCGCGACGATGAGGTGGCGCTGATGATCGGCGTCGACACCGCCGTCTTCCACGGCTTCGTCAATTGCGGCGCGTCCGGCGCGATCACCGGCATCGGCAATGTCTTGCCAAAGGAGGTCCTGCACCTCGTCGGGCTCAGCCAGGCCGCCGCCAAGGGCGACGCCGAAGCCCGCCAGCGCGCGCAGGAACTGGACGCCGCGCTCGCTGTTCTCTCCTCCTTCGACGAGGGTCCGGACCTGGTGCTCTATTTCAAGCACATGATGGTGCTGAAGGGTAATCCCGAATACCGGCTGCACTTCAACGAGACGGATGCCTTGACCGACAGCCAGCGCGGCTATGCCGAGGCACAGCTCAAGCTGTTCGACAGCTGGTATGCCCAGTGGTCAAGGCAGCCGGGCGTGGTTCAGAGGTATGCGGCCTGAACCGCCAAGTACGATCCGGGCGCAGCCCTTGAGCGAAATGTCCAAAGCGAACGGACTTTCTCCCGTCCGTCTGGTCGAATGAGAAAACAAACCCGCATCTCGATTTGCCACGGTGAGAAGTCGGTGCCTGTGCAGCATTGCGGTCCAAGATGACCTGCACAGGCCGCCAGGCCGGACGCTCAGGGCTCGCGCGGGTCCGGCATGCCCAGGCGCGGGTGGATTTCGGCAACGGGAACAGGCTTCGGACTGCCGTGGGCCCGGAGGCATTTTGAGCGCAGCGCACCGGCGTAGAGCCGGGCAAGCCCGCTATGCTGCTTGCGCAGATAGTCCGATTGGTCGAGCCGCCAGCGCCGCTCGATGTCCGCCATGATGGCTGGATTGCTCCAGGTTGCATAACCGCCGGCCGAATAGACAGTGATCTCGCCGGCGTACAGCCGCTCGCGCGTGACCAGGAAATCGACGCGGACATAATCGAGATCGCCGGCGATGCGCGGCGCAATCAGGGCAGCTTGCCTAGTCAATTCGACGAGGCGGGCGGTGACGGGCAGCGCCTGATCCTCGCGCGGATAGTCGATGTCGCGCCCCGCCAAAGGGTTGCCGTCAGGATCAAACAGTCGCGACTTGAGCGCCTTCTTGTCCTCGGCCCTGACATGGCAGACGACGCCGCTGCAGACCTGGACCTTGATCTCGGTGGCGATCTCGCCGCCGGCGAGCGGCAGCATCTCCTCGACGAACACCTCCGGCACGATCCGCCAGTAGGCCCATTCGCTGTTGCGACGACCCTGCCGCTTGCCCAGCCACAGCCTTAGCTGACGTACGATGGAGGCGCGATCCGGCTGGCCGCCCGAGACGAAAATGTTCATGTCGCAGCCATGGTTGGCTTTGACCACCACCGCGTCGTCGAGCAACGCCGACGGGATGTCGTCGGGATCGCGGCCGCGCCACAACGTCTTCGGCACTTCCAGCTCCGGGCAGACGGCGTGGACATAGTCCTTCGCGGCGAGCTTGTCCGACAGCGTGACGAACAGCGGATTGTGGTCGATCAGCCTTCGCCAGAGCATGCATTCATTATAACGCTCGGGCGCGGCGGGATTGGGCCAGTAGCCCATCTTCCTCGCAAACCGCGCCACAAGCATCGGGTGACGAAGCGTGATCAGCAGCCGCGCCACGGCCAGGACAAGACGGTGCCCTGCTGGGAAATCGGCGGCCGGCCTCATCGAACGGTTACAATTGTCCGAACGGAGTTCTTCCCCGACGATTCACATCGCTGATCCACGGCACATCCCGCCCATTGACGGCGCACCTAAGCACCACCCGGGCGCGCCGGCAAGCTGGCACGACGACCCACCCCGGCGGTGTCGACGCGAGCCGTTCAGATACGCCGGCCAGTGCTCGCCTCGAACAGATGGGCGCAGGCGCGGTCGGCCTCGATATGCACCGCCTGGCCCTGCTTCAGCGCGAGCCGCTCGCGGAACAGGCAGGAGATTTCCTCGCCGGCGCAATCCACCGTGGCGAAGATCTCCGAACCTGTCGCTTCCAAAAGCGTCACGGTGCCGGCAATGCCCTCGCTGCGTGCACGGATATGTTCAGGACGGACGCCGTAGACGAGCTCGCAGTCCGGGACCCGTGCCGGGTGGATGTCGTCCGGCAGCGGCAGCGTCAGCCCGCTGGTGCTGCGGAACACGCCTTCCTCGATGCGGCCGCGGATGAAGTTCATCGACGGTGAGCCGATGAAACCGGCGACGAACAGATTGGCCGGACGATCGTATAGGTCGAGCGGCGCGCCGATCTGCTCGACCAGCCCGTCATGCAGCACGACGATCTTGTCGGCCATGGTCATGGCCTCGATCTGATCGTGCGTGACATAGATGGTGGTGGTGCCCAGCCGCTGGTGCAGCGCCTTGATCTCGCCCCGCATCTGCACGCGCAGCTTGGCGTCTAGGTTGGAGAGCGGCTCGTCGAACAGGAACACCTGCGGGTCGCGCACGATGGCGCGGCCCATGGCGACGCGCTGGCGCTGGCCGCCGGAAAGCTGGCGCGGATAGCGGTCGAGCAGCTTTTCCAGGCCGAGTATGCTTGCCGCCCGCTTGACCCGGCTTGCCGTGTCGGCCGGATCGGCTCTTTTGATCTTCAGCGCGAAGCCCATATTGTCGGCCACCGTCATATGCGGATAGAGCGCGTAGTTCTGGAACACCATGGCGATGTTGCGGTCGCGCGCCCTGAGCTCGTTGACGACCCGCTCGCCGATGGCGATCTTGCCAGCCGAGATCGTCTCCAGCCCCGCGATCATGCGCAGCAGCGTCGACTTCCCGCAGCCCGACGGCCCGACCAGGATGACGAACTCGCCATCGGCGATGTCGACGCTGACATCGTGGATGATCTTGGCGGTCCCAAAAGCCTTCTGCACGTTGTTGATGGTCACCGATGCCATTTCATGTCTCCACAAACGTGTAATGTCGGACCGGCCTCAGCCGCCCTTGACCGCGCCGGCGGTCAGCCCGGCGACGATCTGCCTTTGCGCGAACAGGGTCAGCACCAGCACCGGTAGCGTCACCACGAGTGCTGCCGCGGCGAGCGGCCCCCAGCTCACCTGCTCGTAGGACAGCATGTTGTAGACGGCGACCGGCAAGGTCCGCGTCTCGCGGCTGGCGAGCACCACGCCGAAGACGAAATTGTTCCACGAGAAGATAACCGACAGGATGAAGGCGACGACGATGCCGGGCTTGGCGATCGGCAGCGCCACCAGCCGGAACACCTGCCATGAGCTGGCGCCGTCGATGCTGGCCGCCTCCTCCAGCTCCATCGGCGTCGTCTCGAAATAGCCGATCATCACCCAGACGACGATCGGCACTGTCACCACCAGATGGATGATGATCTGCGGCCACAGCGTGCCGAGGATGCCGATCCACTGGAACAGCAGGAACAGCGGGATCAGATAGGAAAGGCCGGGCGTCATGCGGGCGATCATTATGACGACCGCCGACCGTTCGGCCTTCAGCCGGGCGATGCCGTAGCCGGCCGGCACGCCGATCAGGAGCGCCAGCAGCGTCGCCGTGCCGGTGACCAGCACCGAATTCCCCAGATAGAGCAGGAAGTTGTTCTCCTCGAACACCTTCACATAGTTTGACCAGGCGAAGTGCTCGGGAATCAGGATCGGCGGATAGGCGCCGTTGTCGATCTCGAATTTCAGCGACAGCGAGATCATCCAGAGGAAGAACAGGATCGCCGGCGAGACGAGGACCAGGGCCGCGAAGAACAGTCCGATCCGGTTGATGAGGCGCGACGTCATCTTATTTGCCCTCCGCGTTGATCCATTGCGAGCGCTGGCGCAGCATCAACAGGATGAAGGACAGCGCCACGATCACAACGAAGAACACCACGGCCATGGCCGAGCCGTAGCCGATGTCGTAGTAGGAGAAGGCGGTGTTGTAGAGATAGATGTTGATGGTTTCCGACTCCGTGCCCGGACCGCCCTGGGTCATGGCGTAGATGATGTCGAAGCTTTTAAGCGCATCGATGGTGCGGATGATGACGGCAATCATCAGGAACGGCGCGATCATCGGCAGCGTCAGGTAGCGGAACTGCTGCCAGGCATTGGCGCCGTCGATCTCGGCGCTCTCGAACGGCTCGCGCGGCACCGAGGCCAGCCCGCCCAGCACGATCAGCATCACCAGCGGCGTCCACTGCCAGGTCTCGACCGCGACCAGCGAGGGAATGACCGTCTTCGCGTTGAATATCCATTCCTGAGCCGGAATGCCGACCAGCGACAGGAGATAGTTGAGCACGCCGAGCTGCGGGTGGAACATCATCGTCCACACCAGCGCCACGGCGACCGGCGTTGCCATCATCGGCATCACGAAGATGCCGCGCAGCAGGCCGCGCAGCGGGACCTTTGCATCGAAGATCAGTGCGGCGACGGTGCCGAGGAACATCGGCGCGACGACCGACAGGAAGGTGTAGGTCAGCGTATGCCAGAGCGATTCCCAGAACCGCGGGTCGCTCGCCAGGCGGAGATAGTTTTCCATCCCGGCAAAGCTGCGCGACTGGCCGAGCGTCCAGCTGTTGACGCTCATCCACAGCGTGAAGGCCCAGGGAAAGACGATCACCGCGCCGACGACGACGAGCGCCGGCAGGACGAAGGGCCAGTAGTTGGGAGCCAGACGCACCGTCTGGCTCCCTTCCATGGCTTCTATCGTCACCCCGGTCCGTTCTGGGGTGGTGGCGGACATCAGCCTTGCTCGCTCCGGTCGAGGACCGGCTGGAACTGATCGGTGGCCTTCTTCAGCTCCTCC
Source organism: Mesorhizobium sp. M4A.F.Ca.ET.022.05.2.1 (assembly GCF_003998845.1). Taxonomy (NCBI): domain Bacteria; kingdom Pseudomonadati; phylum Pseudomonadota; class Alphaproteobacteria; order Hyphomicrobiales; family Phyllobacteriaceae; genus Mesorhizobium; species Mesorhizobium sp. M4A.F.Ca.ET.022.05.2.1. The sequence continues at coordinate 6,946 of NZ_RZOJ01000089.1, forward strand.
GCCGGATCGGCGCCGGCGATCATGTTGCTCAGCGCCACGCCATAGATGTCGCGGAACTCGGTCACCGGGATGATGACCGGCAGCGCCAGCCGGCTGACATTGCCGGATCCGACCACGGCGTCGAGCCAGCTTGCCGGCATGGTGACGCCTTCGCGTACTTTGGGATCCTCGAGCACCGACTTGCGGAACGGCACGCCGGCGCCCGCCTGCAGCAGCCGCGCGCCCATGGCGGGCGACACCGCCCACTGGCAGAACAGATAGGCGGCCTCCTTCTTCTCGCTGGCCGCCGTGACGCCGATGCCGTCGCCGAACGTGCCCGAGGCATGCGCCTTGGGCCCTTTGGGCATGACGCCATAGCCGACCTTGCCGACCACTCGCGACTTTTCCGGATTCTCCATCGGCGGGGCGAATCCGACACCGTCGAACCACATGCCGATCTTGCCCTGGAGGAAGGCGGACTGCGCCTCGGCCCAGTTGAAGCCGGTAACGCCGGGAGGCGCCGATTTGGTCATCAGCCGCTGGTAGAGGCCAGCGGCCTCGACCGCCTCGGGCGACAGCGTGCGCAGCTTGCCGTCGGCGTCGAGCGGCGTCATGTCGTAGCCCAGCATCAGCGACGTCCACACCGGCGTGTTGGCGTTCTTCAGTCCGCGGGCGACAAAACCATAGGTGTTGGCTGAAGCATCGGTCAGCGCCTCGGCCGCGGCGACCAGCTGCTCGAACGTCTCGGGGTATTTCAGCCCCTTGGCCTCGAACAGCTCCTTGTTCCAGTAGAGGATCCAGTAGTCGACCGAGAACGGCAGCGAGCGCAGCGCGCCTTGCGCGTCCTTGGCGAAGACCATGCCGGCATCGGCGAAGTCACCCTCGACCAGCGCCGGATCGGTGAGCGTCGGATCGGCGAGATAGCCGGAGATGTCGGCCAGCCAGCCGCCCTTCTCGAACTGCCGCTTCTGCACGTGGTAGCTGAGATGCACGACATCGAAGCTCGGCTTGCCGGAGCTGAGCTCGATCACCGTCTTCTGGCGCTGCTGCTGTTCGGGCGTCGCTTCGGCATTGACCTTGATGCCGGTCAGTTCCTCGAACTCGGCGAGGTATTTTATCAGCGTGTCGCTGCGCGGGCTCTTGACCAGATTGACGTCGAGCGTGGTGCCGGCAAAGCGCTTCCAGTCGACGCCGGCGGCAAAGCCGGGGCGCAGGCCGGCGAGGCCGGCGGCGGCAAGAGCGGCGGTTCCGGCAAGCAGCTGCCTTCTGGTTGGGGTAAACGGATTGGACGACATTTCTTCCTCCCGGGGTTGCTGTCGTTGTGGATTGCGCCGCTGCCGCGGCGCGGCTCATTTCCCTCAGATCTGCAGCGCCAGCCGGCGCGCATTGTCGATGTGCAGGCTGATCGCCTCGACCGCCTTTTGCGGATTGCGGCTTTCCATGGCCTCGATCACCGCCAGGTGCTCGCGCATGACCGGAACGACGCGGCCGTCGATGCGGAACCGCTCCTGGTGGATCAGCCGGATCTTCACCGAATTGACAAGGTAGGCCTTGGCGATGATCTCGTTGTCCAGCGCGTCGATGAAGGTGTCATGCATGGCCCAGTCGATGGCCTGCGCCTTTGCCTCCATCTCCGGCGTCGCCGGCTTCGCCAGCGCCTCGGCGAGCATCTCCTCATGCTCGCGCCTGAGGCGAGCAAGCTCGGCATCGGCGGCATTGACGGTGAACAGCGCCACTGCCTCGCGCTCCATGAACAGGCGGAACTGGAAAGCCTCGCGGATCAGGTTGATGTCGATATGGGCGATCTGCATGCCGCGCTGCGGAATGGTGGTCAGCAGGCCCTCGGCTTCGAGCCGCGGCACGATCTCGCGGATGGCGCCGAGCGGCAGCCCGGTGAAGGCAACCAGTTCGCGCTGCGACACGAACTGCCCGGGCCTCAGATCGCGCGCCAGCAAATGCCGGGTGAAGCTGGCATAGGCCTTTTCCCTGAGGGTCGCCGGTTCGCTGCTGTCTTCCATTCAGCGCTTCCTTTGCCGGTCAGGCCGGCTCTGTCGCAAACAATTGGTCATAGGCTGCGGCAAGCTGCTTGCGCCCCTGCTGGGAGGTCGGCTCCAGCGGCGGACGAACCGCGAGCCAGCCGTCATCGCCGGTTCGGCGCGCCAGCATCGCCTTGACCGCCGGTATGACCGGAAATTTGAGCAGTTCGAGCACGAAATTCTCGACCCGGGCATCGTCGCGACCCTCCACCGCCATGGCGCGGATCTCGCCGGTGACGAAATTGGCCATGCCGGAAATGGCGCCCTGCCCGCCCCGGCGCACGCTTCTCGCCAGGTGCCGCTCGTCGCCAATCAGGATCACCAGGTCGCCATGCGCGGCAAGCAGCGCCTCGCTGTAGCTCCAGTCGCCACCCGAATCCTTGACACCTGCGACCACGTTCGGAAAGGCAGTGCGCAGCCGGCTAATCAGGCTGAGCGGCAACGGCACCATGGTGACCGACGGGATGTTGTAGAGCAGGATATCGCGGGCCAGCGGACCCAGCGCCGCGAAGACGGCGGCAAACCATCCGAACAGTCCGTCCTCGCCGACATTCTTGAAATAGCTCGGCGGCGCCAGAAGGATGTTGCGGGCGCCCAGTTGCAGCGCGTGCCGCGCCTGCTCGGCCGCGTCTTCGGCCGCATCGACAAGCACGCCGGAAACGAGCTGATGCGCCGGGATGCCGGCGGCAAGCATGGCCTCGATGATGCGGCGCCGCTCTTCGGTGCCGATCGACGCACCTTCGCCGGTGGTGCCGAACAGCGTGGCGCTGCCGCAGCCGGCGCCAAGGCAAGCCTTGGCCTGCGCGATCATCGCGGGAACCGCGATCTGCCCGGACGCGTGAAAAGGCGTCGCCAGGGCGACCGAAAGACCAAAGCGCGAAGTCACTGCGAAAGCTATCCTGATGTCACTATGCGGGCAGCTTTATCACACTAACATGTTAGTTGTAAATGCGCGGCCGCGAGTTTTGGAAATGGCACCCGTTCAAGTTTGGAAACGCCGGGGCGCAACATCCGGAGTGGCTGCGAAAAAACCAGCCTTTGCCCGCGCCGCGAGCCGCCGTCATGCGTTGCGACCAGTCCCTTCAGGCTACCCGGATATAGCTCGTCATCCCCGACTTCTGGTGCTCGATGATGTGGCAATGCAGCAGCCAGTCGCCGGGATTGTCGGCCACGAAACCCAGCTGAACCTTCTCGTCGGGCTGGATGAGATAGGTGTCGGAGACGAGCGGCTGGACCCGGCGCGTCGACGACGACAGCACCTTGAAGCTCATCCCATGCAGATGGATCGGGTGCGATTGCGGCGTCAGGTTCTCCATGTCGATGACATAGCTCCTGCCGAGCTTCAGTTCGGCCAGCGGCGCGGTCGGGTCCGGCGTGTCGCCCGGCCACGGCACCTTGTTGATCGCCCAGAAACTGTAACCGAGCGAGCCGCAGATGCCGTCGGCCGGAACGTTTTCCGCGGTGGCGCTGAGCGCCAGCGAAATGTGCTTCGCGCTGGCGACATCGACCTCCGCCACCGGATTGCCTTCCAGCGCCGCGAGATCGCGAACGTCGCGCCTAAGCGACTTTCCGACCGCGCGCAGCGTCGCCAGTATTTTGGGCTTGGTGCCCCTGACGTCCCTGAGGCTGACGATGGCACCCTCGTCGTCGGGCATGCGTATGGCAAGGTCGAGCCGCTGGCCGGGTCCAAGTTGCAAGGCGTCGGGCGCGAAGCGCTGCGGCACGGGATTGCCGTCGAGCGCGACGACCGCCGCCTCGGCTCCCTCGACACGGAAGGCGTAGACGCGGGTGACGTCGGTAATGGCGGCCCTCAGCCGCACCAAACCGCCGGCGGGCGCGTCGAATTGCGGCTGGTCGAGCCAGTTGGCGGTGCGCACCGTTCCATAGGTGCCCGCCCTTGCTGCATCGCGAGGCCGGAACTGGTCGATGAACTGGCCGTCATCGCCGAGTCGCCAGTCGCGCAGATTGATCACCATTTCGGCATCGAATTGCGGATCGTTCGGGTTCTCGACCACGATCACGCCGGTCAGCCCATGGCCCATCTGGGTCAGCGTGTTGCAGTGCGGGTGATACCAGAAGGTGCCGGCGTCCGGCGGCGTGAACGCGTAGTCGAAATGATCGCCGGTGTAGACATAGGGCTGCACCAGGAACGGCACGCCGTCCATCTTGTTGGGAACGCGGATGCCGTGCCAATGGATCGTCGTCGGATCGTCGATGCCGTTGATCAGCCGCGCGGCGAAGGGCTCACCCTTCTTCATCCTGAGCACTGGCGGCATGCCGGCCTCGCCATAGGTGAGCACATCCCTGGTCTGGCCGACATCCATCAGCTTCGCCTCGATCCTCGCCGTCTTCAGCATCACCGGATCGGGCCTGGCCAAGGCCCGGCTGGCGAACCTGCCCATGGCGCACAGCCCGATACCGGCCGCGCCGGCCACCGCCGTGGTTTTCAGAAGGTTGCGGCGCGTCAGTAGCGTCATGCTGCGTTCCAACTCGAAAGACAATCGTGGCACCGGGCCTCATTGCGGCACACGCGCATAAAGCGTGTAGCCCCCGATGCTGCCCGCCGACAACACCACGTCGTTCGATCGGACTGGAAATCACCCTGCCGTGATGGCCGCACCGGTTGCCGCCAGACCGATGCGCCGCCGTCTTGCAGCGTGCCGCCGTGATGGCGCAGGCGTCAAAGCGCCTGCAACGCCAGCCCCGCCAGCGCCGATGCGGCCAGCGTCGGAAGCATGCCGACCCCGAGCCTGAGCATGGCGACCATCGCTGCGATCGAAAGCAGCGCGGCGCGCCAGTCGAGCGACGACAGCACCGGGATCTCCATGCCCAGGCCGACGCTGCGCACCGTGCCGAAGACGACATGCAGCGCGAACCAAAGCGCCAGGTTCATCACCACGCCGACGACGGCCGCGGTGATCGCGCCGAGCGCCGCCGACAGCGCCTTGTTCTGCCGTAGCTGTTCGATGTAGGGCGCGCCGAGAAAGATCCAGAAGAAGCAGGGCACGAAGGTCACCCACAAGGTCAGCAGCGATCCGAGCGCCCCGCCGAGCAGCGGGTTTATCGCGCCGGCGTGCCGGTATGCGGCGACGAAACCAACGAACTGCAGCACCAGGATGAGCGGCCCGGGCGTCGTCTCGGCAAGGCCGAGCCCATCGACCATTTCGCCGGGCGCCAGCCAGCCGAACGACGACACCGCCGCTTGCGCGACATAGGCGAGAACCGCATAGGCGCCCCCGAAGGTGACGACCGCCATGACGCTGAAGAAGCTGCCTAGTTGCGACCAGACGCTGGCCGGTCCGGTCAGCGCCGCGATCAGCGCCACCGGCCCGAGCCAGATCGGCAGCCAGATGGCGATGGTGCGCGGCGCGTGCCACTTCGTCGGCCTGGTGTGCTCGAGTTCGCCGCGCTCGAACATCAGGTCGACGGCGCCCTTGCTGTCGTCGGCAACGCCACTCTTGCCATGCGCCGACCCGGAAAACAGGGCCGGCGCGACGCGGTTGCCGACCCAGCCAGCCAGTCCGGCCAGCAGGATGATCAGCGGGAACGGCAGCTTGACGACATAGATGGCGAGGAAGGCGGCGACCGCGATCGCCACCATCACCCGGTTCTTGAGCGCCCGCTTGCCGATGCGGATGACGGCCTCGACCACCACCGCCAGCACCGCCGCCTTGACGCCGAAAAACAGCGCCTCGATGACCGGCGCATCATTGTAGAGCATGTAGAAGCTGCTGAGGCCTAGCATCACCAGCGCCCCCGGCAGCACGAACAGGATGCCTGCGACGAGACCGCCGGCGGTCCGGTGCAGCAGCCAGCCGACATAGACGGCAAGCTGCTGCGCCTCGGGACCAGGCAGGAGCATGCAATAATTGAGCGCATGCAGGAAACGCTGCTCGCCAATCCAGCGGCGCTCCTCGACCAGTTCCTTGTGCATCAGGGCGATCTGCCCGGCCGGCCCGCCGAAGGAGAGCAGCCCGATCCTGGCCCACAGCCGCACCGCCTCCCTGAAACTCGGCGCCGGCGGCACACGGGCGGTCTCGGCATCGTTGCCCGCCATGAGGTCGTTCATAACGGCTTGCTCCCGCTCGGCCAGTTGTGCGTTTCCTCGGTGGCGTCGCGGCACCATCTGAAGAAGGAATCGTAGATGAGCATGCCCGCCTCGAGCTGCTCGAGATCGTCGCGGAACATGCGTGACAGGCCAAGCGAGGCGGCAAGGAAGCCCGCCGCTTGCGGCACCATGTCGAGCCGTGCCGTATCGGCGGCGCGCACGATCAAGGCCAGGCGATCGAGGGCCTCGGAGCGCAGCCCGAATTCCTCGATCATCGTGTCGAAGGTGCAGCGCTCGCCGCGATGGCTCCAGAACACATTGTCGATGTCGAAGGGAACCGCCGCAAAGCGGTCGGCCACCGCCGGCACCTCGGCCGCATCGACGAACAGGAACACCGCATTGGGATCGACGAAGCGGCGGATCAGCCATGGGCAGGCGATGCGGTCGACCTTGGGCCGCGCCCGCGTCACCCAGACCGTGCGGCCCTTGTCGTCACGGGGCGGAATCGCGCCGGCCGTGACCAGCGGCGCCTTGGCCGCCGCCCAGGCCTCGAAGCCACCTTCCAGCGATTCCGCCGCTATCCCTTCATGGCGCAGCCACGCGGCGACGCCTTGCGAGAGTTTTTGGCCCTTCTGGCAGATGACGACGACCCTGGAGCCGGTGAACTCCGCCGCCCAGGTCGGGACGGTCCTGAAATCGCGCCGGCTGGATGCCGGCAGCAGGCGCGGATCGGCTTGATAATCCTCCTCGACGCGCACGTCGACGAGGACGGGCGCATCCGGCAGGCCGGCGAGACGAGAAAGTTGCTGTACGGTGATTTCGGTTGTTGACGGCATGGCGTCCACCTCCAGAACAAAGAGAGTTTGGACGCGAACGTTGGGCTGACGCCTCACGGGGTCGTCGCGGGGAACCCCTTGCCCAGGATGCTGGAACGATCCCTCGCCCTTGTCAAGGAATGAGCTTCCGCGAGCCATACTCGCGGCGGTTGCGACGCTTACTGCGCCGTCCAGCCGCCATCCATCGGCAGGGTGGTGCCGGTGATCTGCTTGGCCGCGTCCGAGCACAGGAACAGCGCCAGCGCGGCGAGCTCGTCCACGGTGACAAATTCCTTGGTCGGCTGCGCGGCGAGCAGCACGTCGTGCTTGACCTGCTCCTCGGTCATGCCGCGCGCCTTCATCGTGTCGGGGATCTGCTTTTCGACCAGCGGCGTCCAGACATAGCCGGGCGCGATGGCGTTGACGGTGATGCCTGCCTGGGCGACTTCGAGCGCCACCGTCTTGGTCAGGCCCGCAATCCCGTGCTTGGCCGAGACATAGGCCGACTTGAACGGCGAGGCGACCAGCGCATGCGCGGAAGCCGTGTTGATGACACGGCCCCATTTGCGCGCCTTCATGCCGGGAAGTGCCGCCTTGATGGCGTAGAAGGCCGCCAGCAGGTTGATGCGGATGATCGCTTCCCATTTGTCGTCGGGAAACTCGTCGATCGGCGCGACATGCTGGATGCCGGCATTGTTGACCAGGATGTCGAGGCTGCCGAAAGCCGCATCGGCCTCGCGCACCATGGCGCTGACGGCCGCGCCGTCCATCATGTTGGCATCGGAATAGCGGCACTTGACGCCGAAATCCTTCTCGATGCCGGCGCGCTCCTGCTCGATATCAGCTGCGTCACCGAGGCCGTTGATGGTGACATTGGCGCCCTCGGCGGCAAAGGCGCGGGCGATTGCCAGGCCGATACCGCTGGTAGAGCCGGTGACGAGGGCGTTCTTCGAGGAAAGGGAACCCATGATGATCTCGCGACAGGATTGAAGGGGATATTTCCGCACATAGTTTGTGCGCCGCAACATAACAATGTCATGACCATATGTGGTGCGATTACAATGTTGTGATGCTGTAAAGGAGACTGCGTGCTGGCCTCAAGGTCGATGACATGGCACTGTCATGGTGCCGTGCAACATAGTCCTCCTGCGCGTTTCGAGCGTATTATTCCTGCAACCGATGGGTAAATAGCTTGAAAATCGACGACGTCGTGAAGCGCGCCTATGCGATGCCGCTCACCAATCCATCATTCCCGCCCGGGCCTTACCGTTTCTTCGACCGCGAATACATCATCATCACCTACCGCACGACACGCGAGGCGCTGGAGGCGGTCGTGCCGGCGCCGCTGGAGATCGACGAGCCGCTGGTCAAGTACGAGTTCATCCGCATGCCGGATTCGACCGGCTTCGGCGACTATACCGAGACCGGCCAGGTCATCCCCGTGCGCTACAAGGGCCAGCACGGCGGCTATGTCCATTCCATGTATCTCGACGACGATGCGCCGATCGCCGGCGGCCGCGAGCTCTGGGGTTTCCCGAAGAAGCTCGCCAGCCCCAAGATCGTGCATGAGGGCGAGGTGGTTGTCGGCACCTTGCACTATGGCAGCGTCCTATGCGCCACCAGCACGATGGGTTACAAGCACCAGGAGGCCGACCACGACCAGGTGCTCGCCTCGCTCGCCGCGCCCAACTTCCTCATCAAGATCATCCCGCATGTCGACGGCACGCCGCGCATCTGCGAGCTGGTTCGCTACTACCTTACCGACGTGACGCTGAAGGAGGCCTGGACGGCGCCGGCCGCGCTCGACCTTCGCCCTCATGTCATGGCCGACGTGGCGAAGCTGCCGGTGCTGGACATCGTGTCGGCCGTCCACTTCACCGCCGACCTTACGCTTGGGCTGGGCGAAGTCGTCCATGACTATCTCGCCGACCGCGGCCATTCCTGGGCGAACGCAACCCAGCCGGAGAAGGCCCGTGCTTGAACGCACCCGAAACAAGGCGGTCGCCGCCTCGATCGAGGAAATAACGGCGCAGTATGACCGCATCGCCCTGGTGTTCCAGGGCGGCGGCGCGCTCGGCGCCTATCAGGCTGGAGTCTACCAGGCGCTGTCCGATGCCGGCTGCGAGCCGACCTGGCTCTCCGGCGTGTCGATCGGCGCCATCAACGCCTCGATCATCGCCGGCAACGAGCCGAGCCGTAGGCTGGAGCGGCTGGAGCAGTTCTGGCAGACGATCTCCGGGCGCAAGATCTGGGCCTATACGCCAGAGGGCGACATCTATCGCGACATCCGCAACCGCACCTCTTCGTGGATGACGATGATGATGGGCCAGCCCGGCTTCTTCAAGCCTCGCTCGCCCAATCCCTGGTTCGAGCAGCCGGGCGCCGAGGGCGCGACCAGCTTCTACAACACCGCCGAGCTCAAGGACACGCTGGAAAGCCTGATCGACTTCGACATCCTCAACGACGGCAGGAAGCGGCTGAGCGTCGGCGCGGTCAATGTCAGGACCGGCAACTTCGTCTATTTCGACACCGACAAGGTGCGCATCGGCCCGGAGCACATCATGGCGAGCGGCGCGCTGCCGCCGGCTTTCCCCTCGATCCGCATCGAGGGTGAATATTACTGGGACGGCGGCATCGTCTCCAACACGCCGCTGCAATATCTGCTCGACCAGGAAGAAGACCGCTCCTCGCTGGTGTTCCAGGTCGACCTGTTCAGCGCGCGTGGCGCCTTGCCGCGCGGCATGGCCGACGTGCTGTCGCGCCACAAGGACATCATGTATTCCAGCCGCACGCGCCAGAACACCGACAATTTCCAGCGCATCCATGCGCTGAAGATGAAGCTGCTCGACGCGCTGAAGCGCGTTCCCCCCGAACTGCTGAAGGAGGGTGAGAGGGATCTGATCGCCGATTATTCCGACGCCGGCGTCGTCAACATCGTCCACCTGATCTACCAGCACAAGGGCTACGAGGGCCACGCCAAGGACTACGAGTTCTCCGGCACCTCGATGCGCGAACATTGGGAGATGGGGCTGGAGGACACCGAGCGCACACTGCGCCACCGCCAGTGGCTGACGCTGCCGACCAATGCCGAGGGCGTCACCATCCACGATCTCCACCGCGAGGATCCGACTTAGCCGCCGGCGAAAGATCGCGGCCTGTCCATACGGCACCCCCGTCGAGTTCCCTCACACCCCCTCTGTTCGGCTTTCGCTAATCTCCGGCATTGCAACAATGGAGGTCCGCGCTGAAGCCGCTGATCTCCCCCTTGCGGGGAGATGGCCGGCAGGCCAGAGGAGGGTGCTGTCCCGCCGGCGCCTCGAAACAGCCATGGAACAGCCACAAAGAAAAAGGCAGCGGCTGCGACCGGCGCTGCCTTTTATTTGAGAACTTGGCCGCTCAGAACACCTGGCGGAAAATGATGAACAGCACGAAGGCGAGCGCGATCGAGCAGGGCAG
>NZ_RZOJ01000008.1:0-48765 GCF_003998845.1 Mesorhizobium sp. M4A.F.Ca.ET.022.05.2.1
GCCGGCGTCCAAATGGAAACGCCTCGATAATGACGATATCAGGCCTGCAATCCCGGAATGCCTGCAGCAGCATCTCTGAGCGCCACTTCTTGAAATCATCGTCGATGGGTTTGCCCTGCAGGTCGACCAACCCTGAAAATCCTTCATCACCGGAGGTGACAGGTGGCAGGGGCACAGATCTTAACCCCGGTCCCGGAAACCCCGCGATCGGCGCGCCGCCGGTCACGACGGTTACGTCAAACCCATCATCGGCCAAAGCCGCCGCGATGCGGCTGGCGCGCGCGAGATGGCCGATGCCGAGCAGGTGCTGGACATAGAAGAAGGCGCGCAGCCGCTTCATTCGGCAGCCTGCCACTCCTGCTGGAACAGTTGCTTGAGCTGTCCGATGCTTGCCATATGATCGAAATTGCTTCGCACGCGCCCCTCAGCGGCCTCGCCGAGGCGGGCGCGCAGCAAGGGATCACGAATCAGACGCTCCAGCGCCCGTGCCAAGGCAATAGGGTTTTCCGTCGGCACCAGCAGACCGGTTTCGTCCGGCGATATAAGCTCCGGCACGCCGGAAATATCGGTCGACACGCAGGCAAGCCGCTGGCTGGCCGCCTCCACCAGAACATTCGGCAGACCGTCCCGGTCACCATTTGCAGTAATCCTGCAGGCCAGGGCGAAAATGTCGGCGCTTCGGTAGTGTTCCAGCACCTCCTTCTGCGCAAGCGCGCCTTTCCAGGAGACGCGACCATCCAGGCCGAGCTTTCGCGCCAGCGCCTTGAGCCGTTCCAGTTCCTCGCCGCCGCCGATATGCTCGAAACGCCACGCCAAATCCGCGGGCAGAAGGGCAAGGGCCTCCAGCAAGGTATCGTAACCTTTCTTTTCGACTGCGCGCCCGACACTCAGAACGACGACCGGTTCGCCCGGCGCTGAGCCGTCATGCTGTTTTCGCGCCTCGCCAAAGCTGCCGAAGCGATCAAGGTCGAGCCCATGATAGCTCAGATGCACGGACGAGTTGCCGTTGGCGAGCTCCTTCAGGCGGTCGAAGCCGGTTTTCGTGCAGGTTACCGTCCAACGCGCCGAGGAAAGCTTGCCGGCCAGATCCCAGTCCGCCGAAGTCCAGATGTCCTTGGCATGGGCCGAGCAACTCCAGGGCAGGCCACGAAGCAGGCTGGCATAGCGCGTCACCGACGCCGGCGTGTGCACGAAATGTGCATGCAACCATCCCGCGTCTTGCGGCCATTCGGCCGCCAGCACGAGTGCCTGCCCGAAGCGGCGCACGCGATTGCGCGTAAAGTCGCGGGGGATATCGCTAGCCAGTGATCTAAGTGCGCGCCAGAAGCCCGGCCGCGGCAGACAAGCAATCAGCGCGCGAACGACGCGCAGCGGCTCGTCATGCAGATATTCGGGCAAATAATGGACGGGCGCTTTGATCTCATCATGCACGGGGTGGCGTTTTGCATCGGTCGGCCGCCTGAGCGCGACGATCACTAGGTCGAATCCCGCACGCTCGAGACCAAGCAGTTCCTGCGCGATGAAGGTTTCCGACAGCCGCGGATAGCCCTTCAGAACCACGACGATCTTGCGACGTTGCAACTCAGTTCAGTCCTTCGATGACCGAAAGGTGATGGCCGGCCCGCCGGTCGAGCAGTTCCGCAACGATTTCGGAGATATGAGGCAGCCCTTCCAGCGTCAGATGCGGATTGCTCTGTGATGGGCGGGGCCTGTCTGGCAGCATCACCAGTGCATCGGCAAACCGCTGGGAATCCTTGGCTTCTTCCGGCAAAAGCATCTCGATGAGGCCGAGTTCGGCTGCGCGCCGAGCGCGGATCAGTTGTTCCTCCCGAGGCTCGACGCGCGGCACGATCAGCGCCGGCTTGTCGAAAGACAATATCTCGCAATAGGTGTTGTAACCGCCCATTGCCACGACCGCCTTGGCGCCGGCAATCAGGTCTTCCATGCGGTTGTCGAACTCGATGATCTTGATGTAGGGGATCTTGGCCCCCTTCCTGAGCAGCTTGTTGCGCTTGCGCGCTGGCATGTAAGGCCCAAGCACGATCAGCGCCCTGTGCTGCAATCGTGGATCCTGCTGATAGGCATCGATGACGTCGTGGATCAGTTCGGCGCCGTCACCGCCGCCACCGGTGGTAACGAGGATATAGTCGCCCTCGGGCCTGTGGCCGGGCAACTCATTCCGCGGCAGGCTCCGTTGCAGGAAACCGACGAACCTCATCTTTGCCCTGACTGCCGGCGGCACATCCAAGCCCGTCAACGGATCGTAGAAATCCGGCGGACCATAGGCCCAGACCTTGTCGTAGAATAGGCCTATCTTGCGCATCACATCGTTGCGTGCCCACTCCGCTTCGAGCAGATGCGGCGCATCCATCACCTCGCGCAGGCCGAGAACGAGCGTGGTGCCCCGCGTCTTGAGGTAGGACAGCGTGTCCTCAATCTCTCCACGCAGGCCGAGCGGTTCCTTGTCGACGATGAAGATATCCGGCCGGAATGTCTCGGCCGTGTGGCGGATAATCGACTGGCGCATCCTTAGCGTCTCATGCAGATCGATATCCTTTTCCAGCGAGGTGTATTCGCCATTGCGCAACTTGATGACGCTGGGGATCTTCACGAAGTCGACACGGGCGCGGTAGTCGAATGCGCCAGCGATCGTTGCACCCGAAATGATAAGCACCTGAAGTCCGTGGAAATTCTCGACAAGCGAATGCGCGATAGTGCGGCAGCGCTGCAGGTGGCCGAGCCCGAACGTGTCGTGGCTGTACATGAGAATTCGGGCGTTTTCTGCGTGTTGGGTCATGGTTGAACGTCTTTTCGAATTCTCGCCTTGAGGACCGTCAGCGACCCGCTGGCTTCGAAACCATCCTGGGTCAACCGACCTGTTTTGAAACATGAAGGCGCAATTTTCAATTTGTATTACCCAAGAAGGCGCAGATCGCCTCGCCATCCGCGAGCTCGTCGACCCCTATGCACACTTCGCCGACCGGCGCGATGCGAAAGGCCAGATGGCGCTCGTCACCCCAAACTCGTACCTCGAGGTGTACACGGACGCCAAGAATCCGAAGCCCTCCATGTAGCCACATTCGCACAAAGCGCTCGCACCTGTCCTCGCTGACACCATCAAATGTCCTTCATCTGAAGGGTCCCAAGCGGCGGCCATACACCCAGACACATTGCCTAGTGTTTCGAGCGCATACCGATGGAGGGGATCGAATCCACGCGCTTTTGCCAAATGCACAGCGCGACGACATTGTGCTGTCATTCGGTGCCGCCAGCTTGGAGGCGCAACCACGACCTCCAGCGTGGTCGCCGCAGATGCTGCTTTCAAAGCACTTTAGTTCGTCAGGGACGCCAGGCCGAGGCCGGAATGCCCTGCCCCGGCGGGAAAATAAACACTGTTAGGTACCCCGGCGCAACGGTCTAGCCCGGAAGGATGTCTTGCACCACAACATCGGTTTCTTCAAGGTAGGCGCAACGACGGACATAGATGTCGTTGCTTGCCGATTTGAGGGGAAGGTTACAGCACGATGCCACTCTTGGTTCGACGATTGGGAGTTGGGAGTCTGGCGCGTCCGAGACGAACTCTCGGAGATCTGACTGCCATGCTTGTCCGGGTTGCCGGGCCGCTGGTCTTCGGGATCGCCCTCTTGTTTGCTGGTTCGGCACAGGCGCAGGCGCCGGCGACCGTCCCGCCTGAAAAGGTCAAACAGCTATTCGAGCTACTCGACGATCCGTCGGTGAAGGCCTGGATGGCCGAACAACGAAATCAGGACGCCGGGTCAACGGCAGCGCCTGCCGCGGCAGGAGCTTCACCGGCCGGCGCATCGTCCGACGCTGGCGTCGCCCCGAGCCAGATGAATACGATGGCATCGTCGACGCTCGATCGGATCAAGCATCATATCGAAAGAATCGTGCGAACTTTGCCGTTGCTGCCAGACCAGTTTGAGCGCGCTCGGGCAGAGACCATGCAGGATATGTCCAGAAAGGGGCCTCCCGGCGTATTTCTGCTGATTGCGATGTTCATCGCTGCCGGCGTGGCGCTCGCCTGGGCAACGTACAGGCTGACCCGTCCGTTTCGTCTTTGGATCATCGCGCAGCCGAAGGATACGCCCATTGGGCGAGCCAAGAAGATTGGTGGTCGCACGCTTTATTCCAGCCTGCTGATCGTCTCGTTCGCGCTGGGCAGCGCCGGCGCGTTCATGTTGTTCGACTGGCCAATGCTTATCCGCGAGATCGTGCTGACATTTCTGCTGGCTGCAGTCGGTACAGCGGCTGTGCGCATGTATCTGGCAGCCATGCTCGTCCCTTCCTTCATGAACGTCGAGAACGCCGTCGAGGTTCGTGCCTTGCCGGTCACCAACGAAACGGCTGACCATTGGTTCTATTGGCTGCCCCGGATCGTCGGCGTCTTCGCCTTCTTCGCCGCCGCGTTTATCCTCTTGCCGGGTCTCGGCATCGATCAGGATGGAATGCTGGTCCTGTCAACGGGCGCCGATTTCGTGCTGCTATTGCTTTTGCTGGTTGCCGTTTGGCGCCGGCCAAGAACACAGCGAGATGGTGCGCACCAAAGCAGTCATACGGCAACGACATGGTTGTTGACAGCTTATTTCGTCGTTCTGTTCCTGCAGCGCATCGCCGGTCTTAATATATTGTTCTGGTTTACCTTCGCCGCATTCTTCCTGCCCTTGGCAATCGTGCTGACGCAGCGCGGCGTCAATTTCGTGCTGCGGCCGGGTTCGGACGACGCCGGCCGGCCCACGATTCCGGCGGTGACGATCGCTGTCATCGATCGCGGAGTCCGGATGATCTTGATCCTGGCGGCGGCTTACTTTCTCGCGCGTGTCTGGGGTCTGAACATGCAGTCCATGCGGGACGGCGATACGACGACCAACCTCATATTGCGCGGCTTGATTAATGTCATGGTCATTGCGCTTGCAGCCGACTTCGGCTGGTCGATCATCAAAGCCTTGATCGAGCGAAAGCTGGGCATCGAAACGCCGCACGCGGTGATCGACGACGAGGAGGTCCCGACCCTCGATCCGCAACAGGCGCGGCTGCGCACACTTTTGCCGATCATCCAGAACATTCTGCTCGCCGTGATCGTCGTGATGGCGGTGCTGATGATGCTCGCTTCAATGGGTATCGAGATCGGCCCGCTGATCGCCGGCGCTGGCGTCGTTGGTGTCGCTGTGGGATTTGGCGCACAAACCATAGTCAAGGACGTCATTTCAGGCGTGTTTTTTCTGCTCGATGATGCGTTTCGTGTTGGCGAATACATTACATCGGGCCGCTATGTGGGAACGGTGGAAAGCTTTTCGCTGCGCTCGGTGAAGCTGCGCCATCATCGTGGCCCGCTGTTCACAATACCTTTCGGTGAACTCGGTGCAGTCCAGAACCAGAGCCGTGACTGGGTCACCGACAAATTCAACATCACCGTTGGCTATAACACTGACATCGACTTCGCTCGCAAGCTGATCAAGCGAATAGGTCTCGAACTGGCGGAAGATCCCGAATTCAAACACTGGGTGCTCTCACCGATCAAGATGCAGGGCGTGCAGGAGTTCGGCGAGTACGGCATCGTATTGAGGGTCAAGGTCACAACAAGACCGGGAGGCGCCTTCAGTATGAAACGCAAATTCTATGTACGCCTCCGCCAGGTCTTCAAGGAGCAGGGCATCGAACTCCCATTTCCGACCGTCCACGTCGAGGGGCTACAGAACTCACATGGGGCAGAGAATGCACCTGTGGAGGCCAAACCCGAGCTAAAAATGGCAGTCGCGCAGTCGCACACCAATCGGCGCAGAAAAAAAGCCAGCACAACGGAGTAGGAAACCGTGACACCTGCTCTGGTGCACAGCGTGCCGTCCGATCCTCCTAGACAGACTGTCGTACAACAAAGGAATCCAATCCATTCGCATCCTGCTGGCTTTTTTAGTAGGCTGTCGCGAGGCTAGGTTGAGGATCCGGTGTGACGGAAGTCAACGATCGTCTTCTCGAAAGCAAGATGACCAAGGTGGAGCAGGCGCGAGCCTGGAGCCCACGCGTCATCTCGAAATTCGAGGCGCTGATCAGGAGCGCCGACGACCACTCACTCTATCGCGTTAATCCGCTAGCCTTTGCTCGCGACCGCGCAATCGCCGAGCCTGAAGCAATCGACCTCTTCCTTCATGCCGCCCGCTGTGGCTTGTTCGACATGAGCTGGGATGTGCTCTGTCCCCAGTCCGGGATGGTGCTCGATAGTTTCGGCGCCCTGCGCACACTGAGGACCCACTACGTCTGTGGCCTGTGCGACGTATCGGGCGACACCGACCTCGACGACTTCATCGAGGTCACCTTTTCGGTATCGCCGAAGTTACGGCACCTTCCCTACCACAATCCCGAGACGCTCCCTGTCGAGGATTTTCACTGGAAACTCCACTTCGGACATGACGGGCGGCTGCCGGGGCAAGACGTTCGCTTTCTTGACGTTCTGCGTGGCTTCGTTCGGGGCATGACGTTTCTACCGCCCGGCACCACCACAGTGCTCCGCGCCGACCTGGGACCGGGCGCCCTTGCAGGCGTTAACGTGCAGACGCAGGCCGCATTCGCTGTGCCAATATCGGGCGACCCGGTATCAGCGCCGACACTCCTGAAGGTCGATTACGACGGCAAACGCTTCTTGCCGGCGTTGCCCGCTGTGCCGCCTGGTCCGATTGCCATTGAGGTAGCGAACAGGGGGCCGGTGCGAGGTTCGTTGCTTGTCATCAACTGGCCGCCCGAGCTTGTCGCGCTGACCACCAAGCCGGCACTCGATTTCGACCCTTATGTTTCCGGTGGAGCGCTGCTTGCGCGGGGAACCTTCCGCCAGCTCTTCCGGTCCGAACGTGTCGACGAAAAGGAGGGGCTGGGCATCCGGCAGATCACCTTCCTGTTCACGGACCTCAAGGGTTCGACCGCCATGTATGAGCGCCTTGGCGATCTCAACGCCTATGCTTTGGTCCGCGAGCATTTCGCTCTGGTCAACGCTGCGGTCCAGCAACATTCCGGAGCGGTGGTCAAGACGATTGGGGATGCGGTGATGGCCGTATTCTCGCAACCGTCGGATGCGATTTCGGCTGCACTCCACATCTTTGAAGAAATCGATCGCTTCAACGGCGACCATGACGGGCCGGGGATCATCCTCAAGATCGGTGCCCACTGTGGACCGTCGATCGCCGTGACGCTCAACGACAACCTCGATTATTTCGGCCAGACCGTGAATGTCGCCGCGCGCGTGCAGTCCCTGGCAGAGGCCGGACAGATCTGCATTTCCGAGGCGCTCCATTCCGCGCCCGGGGTCAGCGAAATGCTTGCCGGCCACCGTGTCGTGGCTTTTGACGCGCCGCTTCGAGGTGTGGAAGGTGACGCAACTGTCTATCGCATCCAGCGCGGATAGGCCCGATTACGTGCCAACTCCTTTTCAGGAGATCGCAGCATCGATCTTTCCGAGTTCACTCGACGTGCCGGCGAGGCCTGCTACGCGAATTCGGTCATCGGCATGGCGAATGGTCATCGCAAGCACACGAAAGATGGACTAAGAGTGGGGTCGGCGCGCGCGTCTTTTCTCCAAAGGCAGGGCTGATCCGGCCTCGGCGAGCCTGGCAGAGCGTCGTCGCACCCGCCATCGGCAAAGCCATCTTTGCGGCGCTCCACAATTAGGGAATATTATTTCGCAGCGTGCCAGGCTGCGATTTCGGATGGCGGCCTGGGACGATGATATCCATTTGGTTCTATGAACTTTGCCAAGCAGTGAATGCGAGGCCGATCGCGAGTGCCGTCACCCCATAGAGAGCCGGCAAGGTCTTACCGCCTACGCCCAGACGCAGCAAAGTGTGGCCAAGGTGGTCCGTGCCGCCAATCCAAGGCTGCCGTCCGTGCCGCAGACGGCGGATGATAACGAATATTGCGTCGATCAGCGGGACGGCAAGCCACGCTAATGAGGAGCCGAAACCCCTTTCAGAAGCGTGAAGCACGACCGCCGCGCCGAGCAGAAGACTGCCGCTATCGCCCATGAAGACGCGGGCGGGCGGATAGTTGAAGCAAAGGAACCCGACGCACGCCCCGGCGCAGGCCAGCCCGGCATCACCGCCAAGGCCGAGGGAGGCGGCTGCGATTGTGCTCGCGGCAAGACCATCGGCATGATCAAGCATGTTGACCGCGTTGCAGGCGATCCAAATGACGATCGGTACCCACCAAAAACCAGTGATGATCCCGGCAAGTATCGCTGCCGCGGCCAACGCTGCTGCCTTGGCGCCGGCGGAAAGGGATCGGACATCGTCGAGCGCGCCGACAAGGCAGAAAAGAGCCAGCAACAGGATATGGCCAACCGGAAGCCATGGGGACATCGCAATCAGTAGGGCGGGCCCTGCAAGTCGAGGGACTTCGCCCGATGTGTGCCATCGGTCGCTCTTGACCTTGGAGACGGCTCCAATGCGCCTAGCAAGGCGAGCGAACAGCCAGACGCAAGGAACCGCGATGAGCAGGGCCCCGATGACCGGGACCAATAGGCCAGGCGTCAAGCCATCACTCGTTCGGTACGCATATGCTCGATGCAGTCGACAATCGTCTGCCTTGTGCTTCGCAGCGGGCGCCAACCTGTCATGGTACTCAGAAGACTCGTGTCCGGTACGCGATCATGCGTTACGGCGAACCTCTCGCCATAGACCGCGTTGGAAGACCTCATGACGATCGGCGCGTTCGTCTTGGTCGCCTCAACCACCATCCTTGCGAGATTTCCGATCTGCACCGCCTCGCTGCCGCCCAGATTGACCGGCCGTCCTTGCAAGGATCGGCACTGCATGACCAGGAGCAGCCCTTCGGCGGCATCGGCAACATGCAGGAATGCCCGCCTTTGCTCGCCGTCGTCGTGAACGACAAGCGGTTCGCCCCGTAAGGCCGAGTTCACAAATACCGGCAGCACAAGGCCGGTCGCCGAGCGCTGCCGCGGCCCAGCCATATTGAACGGCCGGACAATCCAGGCAGGAATGCCAAAATCGAAAAACAGTCCGGCGATCAGATGCTCAACCGCTGCCTTGGCGGCAGCATATCCCCATCGCGGTCGGAGATCCGTCACCACAGGATCAGACTCGGTAATCGGACGGTCGCGCCCGGAGCCGTAAACTTCCGAACTCGATGTATAAAGAAGCGGACGCCGGTGCAGCCGGCACGCCTCGACGATTGCGCAACCTGATTCAAGAATGCCACTGGTGACAGCAAAGCGTTCCGTGTGGGCAAGCTGAACCCCGATCGGGCTCGCCAGATGGAATACGGCGTCGGCCAGGCCAACCTCGTCATGGACCGCCGCATTGAAGGCCGGGCCGCCGACCCTGAAGGTACGGATCGTCAGGCGGGGATTGTCGACCGGAAGGTTGCGAAGCGAGCCGTTCGAGAGATCATCGATGACGGTTACGCTGCAATTGCGGTCAAGTAACAGATCGACCAGTGCCGATCCAAGAAAGCCCGCGCCACCTGTAACCAGGACATGTGTCCGCGGGCCGAATTCAACCACGTCCGGGCTATGGTTGTCCAAAGTTGCCGCCTCCAGAACGACCCGTGGCCCTCGCCTCTCACGGGATAGCCTTTCTATACAGTCAAGGACACGTTGAACAACTCGTTTTCTACAAGTCGACCGAGTTTTTCGACGGTCCTCGATATCTCCAACGAACAAGCGTCCGACATGTCACCGGGAGCCAGGACGCCCTAGCCCAACAGGGCAGAACTGATTCCGGTACACCTGTGTAGGTTTTTGTCGTTCTAGCGTGAAATGAATTGTCACGGTATCCCCATGTTTCTCGCAGTTTAGCATTGCAAGGAAACGGTAGTATTCGAATGTATCGGTGAGACTATTGGAATCGCAACGTCGCCGGCCGCGCCTTGTCGCGCCATCGACTCACGGATTGCAATCACGCCATGACGTTTCGACAGATAGCTCGGGGGAACCTTTGAAGTTCGATTATCGGGCAGACGTCGACGGCTTGCGCGCTATCGCGGTCATCACCGTCATCCTTTTCCATTTCGACGTTCCCGGTTTCCCCGGGGGATTCGTCGGCGTTGATATCTTCTTCGTCATTTCGGGCTACTTGATCACAGGCCTTTTGGTTGCGGAGGGCGGCGAACTGTCGCTCGCCGAATTCTACGGTCGGCGCGCGCGTCGTATCCTGCCAGCAATGCTGGTGATGATGGGGCTGTCGCTCGCGGCGGGTTGGTTTCTCCTGCTCCCGGGTGACTATGCCGGCCTTGGGCGCAGTGCGGCCTTCTCCGCTGCCGGCCTTGGGAACTACTATTTCCTCTGGAATACGGGCTATTTCGACCGCGAGGCGACGCTTCTGCCGTTCCTGCATCTTTGGTCCCTCGGCGTCGAAGAGCAGTTCTATCTCGTGTGGCCAGCCCTCTTGTTCATCGCCAGCCGATTGTGGCGGGGCCATCAGTCACCGATCGTCGCGGCGATCTGCCTTGTCGCGCTGACCAGCTTTTCGATTGCCCTTTACCTGGTGGCAGTCGATCCCAAGCAAGCGTTCTATGCTCCCTTCAGCCGGGGTTGGGAACTGGCGCTAGGCGGCCTGCTGGTTTTTGTTCCACCGATCGGCCGCCGGGGCACCTCCGAGGCATTCGGACTGTTTGGCCTTTGCCTGATAGCCGCTAGCGCCATCTGGCTATCCTCGAGCCAGCCATTTCCGGGACTGAATGCACTCGCCCCAGTGGCTGGGGCTGTCTTGCTCGTCTGGCCTTGTTCCCCGTCTATCGCTACGGCGGTCCTTTCAAGCGCGCCTCTCCGCTTCACAGGCAAAATTTCATACAGCCTGTACCTCTGGCACTGGCCGATTCTGGTCTTTTTCCGTCACTATGCCGGCGGTGCGATGCCGACAGCGGGCGAAGCGCTGATCCTCATCGCGGCAGCCTGGGTGACGGCTTATTTGTCCTGGCGATTCGTCGAAGAACCCGTTCGCCGACTGCGGCAGCCTCCGTTGAGAACCGTCATCGCCGGCGCGACCACCGCGTTGATCGTTGGTCTGGGCGGCAATTCAATCTTCCAAGCCGGGGGTATCGCCAGCAGGATCCCGAAGGAGGTCGAGGCGATGCGCAGCCTCGATGTGATGTGGGATTGGCCATGTCCGCAGATGGTCGAGATAAGCGAACTGGACGGCACGTTTTGCGCATTCGGAGCACCTTGGGACAAGGCGGCACGCCATGCCATGCTGTGGGGCGACAGCCATGCGGAGCATCTCGCCCCACTATTGGATGCGGTTGGCCAAAGGGAGAATACGGCCTTCTTTCTTTATCATGCCTGCCCGGCAGCATTCGGAGAAGGTGTCCATCGCGACTTTCCGGAGCAGCCTAACTACCGGGAAAGCTGCGCATCGTCCCGAAAGGCCGTGGTCAGCATGCTGATACAGCGCACGGACGTCGACCTCGTGGTGCTGTCCTCTGCCTGGACAAGCCTTGCCTACACCAATGTCGTTGCTGACGACGGCAGGCAAGCGGACAAAGTCCTGCTGATGCGCGACGGTCTGCGAAGCCTCGTTGAAGAAATCACCGCTCCCGAACGGCGCATTGGAATCATTGGTCAGGTGCCGGGGCCCGGCCTGGATTTGACCTCATGCGCGGCGATGCGCGAAAGGATATTGAGGCGTTGCTCGACCGATATAGATAGCGACCGGATCCTGAGGGTGTGGTCACCGACGGTCGTCGCGCTGGCGTCGCTCACTGAGCATGATGGGGTGTTCTTTGTCGATCCGCTCAAAGGGATGTGCCCGAACCGGCAGTGCGCCACCTACATCAATGGTGAGTTCATTTACCGCGACGCATCACATCTGCGCAGAAACTTGAAGCCGGAGACCGACGACTTACTCGCTCGGATGATGGGCCTCTACCAGGCTCTCGCCGCTGATGACAGACAGACTCGGGTATCGGTCATGAACGTTCCACGGCCTCCGACAACCCGCAAGAGCAACTAGGTGCATGCGAAGCCGCCAAGCCCTTTCTTCAACTACGGCTGGCGCGGCTTGGCGGGAAAGCAGCGTTGCCCGACCCGTTGAGGAGCAAGCCGGTTCCACCTCGGCCGCGTCATTCGCAACACGGGACAGGCTGAACCGTCATCGGACAGAGATAGATGGCCTTAGAGCGCTCGCTGTTTTGGCAGTGCTCTGCTTTCATTTGAGGGTTTTCGGATTTTCCGGTGGCTTCGTCGGTGTCGATGTTTTTTTCGTAATCAGCGGTTTTCTGATCACGAAAATTGTTGCAGCCGATATCGACCGGGGGCGTTTCAGTCTAGCGCAGTTCTATCGGCGCCGCGCCCGCCGGCTGCTGCCGGCTCTGTTTGCGACACTGGCCCTGTCGTGCATTGCTGCGGCTCTTCTATTCGCTCCACCGCATTTGGAGAACTTCGCAGAGTCGCTTTTGGCCGCCACTCTCGGGGTTTCGAACGTCCTCTTCTGGCGAGAATCCGGCTACTTTGACCTGGCCGCGCGTATGAAGCCACTGCTACACACTTGGTCCCTGAGTGTTGAGTGGCAGTTCTATTGCGTGTGGCCGCTCCTGCTTTCAGGTTTGCTCGCCCTATTCCGACGTCGGATGGTTTGGCCAATCCTGGCGATCACGGTTTTGGGCTTCTGGCTCATCTTCGCATTCCAGGACGGCTCATTTTGGCTGCTTGCCGGAACGCGGACTGCCGAATGGCTTTCGGACGGCAGAGCGACCGTCTTTTACAATACGCCTTTCCGTGTCTTCGAATTTGCTTGTGGCGCGGCATTGGTCTGGCTTCCACAGCCGCGAGCCTTGGCTATCCACGAGTTCCTCGCCTTGCTTGGATTGGTGCTCATAGGCGGCGCCGTCTTCTTTCTAGATGACACGGCACACGCACCCGCCCTCAATGTGCTAGTGCCTACGGTCGGAGCTGCGATGGTGCTGTACGCGGATCGCTCACGACGTGTGGGGCTTGTTCTACGCAATGGCCCTGCAGCCTATATCGGGCGCATCAGCTATTCACTTTACCTGGTGCACTGGCCCCTGATCGTATTCTGTGAATATGGCCTTCTGCGGCCGCTGCTGCCGAGAGAGGCCGTTCTCGTCGGGTTCCTTTCTCTCGCCTTGGCAGTCATGATGTTTCACTTCGTTGAACAGCCGTATCGTGCTGGCCGCGGCTTCGTCGGACCCACAGGGCTTGCGTTGGCAGGTCTGCTTGCTTTCTCGCTGGTCAGCTACTCCATGTGGGGCGGTATGCCTTGGCGGTCGCCATCGGCTATCGCGGGAGGTGAACTGGCCGATCGCGCGACCCTGGAATCGATCAAGGGCTCTCGTGGCTGTGAGGATTTCTGCGAATTCGGAAATCTTCAAAGCCCAACGAAGATCCTCATTGTCGGAGACTCGCACGTTGACCACTACACCCGCGCCCTCGAAGAGCTTGGCGGAAAGGAATTTCACTTCCTGCTAGCGCAAGCCGGCAGCTGCCATTTCGGAGCGGATCTTCAGAGCCGGCCTAGAGGCGCGGTCACGCAACATTGTCGAGCCGCAACAGATCAAGCAGCCCGTTGGTTGAACGCCGGGGGGATCGCAGCCATCGTCCAAGCTCAGCGCTGGCCAGGATACCGCAACATTCTCGAAAAGAAGGCTGATGGAGCGCCTGTCGATATCCCTGATCTGGCAAAGCTGTTTCCGACAATGCTTGAAGACATCTCCAAGCTGTACGCCGGGTTTCGCGGACCGGTCATCTTGGTCGGACACGCTCCAAACACGAACCTGATCTGTGCTCTCAGGCCGAACTATTTCTCCCTTCCATGCCCAGTGTCCTCGCGGGTAGAGCACGGCGCATTCAAAGCGGCCTTCACGGCCTTCGCGCGGCACCATTCCCAGTTTCAATTCGTTGATCCGCTGGACGCGATCTGCCCCGCCGCGGAATGCCGAATGACAAACAGCGCGGGGCACAGCCTCTACGTCGACGATCACCACCTCTCCATCTTCGGCGCAATGCTTATTGTTCCGAAAATCATCGAGATGCTCCGAGATGATCTGACCGTCCCGGTCGATCGACCTTCGGCAGGCCGGATAATCGCCAAGCGACTCGCCTACGCGCCGGGGCCGCTTCGACGAGAGCGACAAAACAAATAAAGCGTCGCAACAGCCCAGGCGATGACGGTCCCCAAAAGCATGAAGTAGAGCGGATTAGCCCGGAGATCGACACCGATCGGCGGCGAAATCAACAGGACAATGGAAGCGGCAGCGAATAACCCGACGCCTCCGCCTATTCCAAAGGCAAAGCTCGAATATGCTTCCCTGCTTCGGCTGGGATTGGTCTTTGCGGCGAGCATGCTGCCTATGCCGATAGCCACGGGTATGAACAAACTCGGCGTCAGTAAGACATCATGCGAAGTCAGCATAACGCCTAAGAGGGCGACTCCGAGTGGCAGATCTTCAGCGTCACGAACGAACCAGAAGGCGGAGACGAGGAAGCCGAGTGGCACTAGCCAGCCGATATGGCCGAAAGCGATAGCAAAAAGGACAAACGTGTTGTGAGGAACAAAGACATGAGCCTCTTCCAGCCCACGACCAAAGAAACCGCCTGTCTGGTATGCAAGTAGGCCGCGTTCCAAGAACAGAGCTCGGGCCGAGATAGAATTCTTCTTACCTTCACCTCTCAGCCGTTCGCTGAGGGCCTGGATCCTGGCCGCGCCTGCTGCAGACGGAATCGCTTTGGGGGGAGTGGCGACATCTCCTGGCAAGCTTTCCTCGGGTAGAGCAGGGACGTTTCTAGATGGCGCCAATCGGGGCGGCTCGACCGAAAGCGGTCTCGCGTCATCTGTTTGGGGAGGATGTCCTATCGGAACCGCTGGCCGGGCAAGCGACGTGTCGACAGCTTCGCCTGCCTCACTAAGGTCCGTGTTTACGGCCAACACTCCTGCGAAAGACTGGCTAATGGCAGCTCGAAAGTAGCGGTTAGTGGTCAGTGCGACGAAAGTTGCCGATAGCAGCACAAGAGCCACGGCGAGAGCCCGCGTCCAAGCAGCGGTGTCGATCCGCAATCTTCGGCCAGCTCTATAGTATTGCCAGATGCCAGCAGCACTTGGAAGGAAGACGGTGGCGACGGCGGCAAGAATAGTGGAGCGGGACAAGGTGATTGAAAGCGCCCCCCCAACCAGGACCAGAAAACCTGGGCGCCATTCCTTAGGTACGGCGCGATAGCTCGCCGCGCCGCCGAGCAAGAGTCCCGCAGCGGCCACATTCGGGTTGACTGCTAACCCCGCCGCGCGGCCAACTGTAGTGGTAAAGCCATGGGTGAAGAGCACATCCAAGAAGCAAACGATAGCATTGAGGGCCGTAACCGAAGCGGACAGCCGCAGCACAATCGGTGGCGCAAACGTAAGCATCAGAGTGAGTGCAGAGCCACCAAGAGCAAGAGTTGTCAAATAGCTCCTGTTGACGATCCCAAGAGGATGCAGAGCGATTGGTACGACCGCCACCACGGCGCCGATTGCCAGCGGTGAAATAGCTTTGCGCACGTCACGCCGCGTCACTACCACTGCGAAAGAGACGATGAGTACAACGCCATAGAGGGCGTACAAGGCCAACCTGAGATAGCCATCTCGCCCGGTGAACAAGGGCAGGGAGAAAGGCATGAACCAGGCCTGATATACAACGACTGTGAAAGCGCAGAAGCCGGCAGAAAGGTTCACCAGGTTCGTTTGCAGCGACGATGCTGGGCCTAGTGAGCGATCCACATCAGCAACCCCGCCGCTCATTCATTTCCCCGTGAGGTAGAGGGTTTCATAGGCGTCGGCCATAGCCTCAATCGAATAGCGCTGGCGCATTGTCCGTTGGCGAAACTCCTGGTCCGTTTTGCGCTCTGGCAGACGGTCTACTATTTCCAGCAAACCTCGAGCGAGATCAGTGGGAGCATGAGGTTGTACCAAAACACATCCTGGCAGGCCTGAGACTGCCTCCGGATTTCCGCCTACGTCTGTGACGACTACCGGGAGGCCGGCCGCCAGCTTCTCCATCAAGGCATTGCAAAAGCCCTCCTCATGGGACGCGATCACGCCAACATCCATACCAGCGAGTAAACCAGGGATATCGCTCTGAACTCCGAGAGCTTGCACTTTGCGCCCGATGCCGAGGCTTTCAGCCTTCTGCGCCAGAGCCGATCCGATTCCCCGGTCCTGCCCTGCCATAAAGAGCTTGATGTTCGGGTGCACTTTGCTCGCAAGCGCAATCGCCTCGATTAGATCGTCATGACCTTTATACGGTATCAAATTGGCGACAATGATGATGCCCACGTCATCTGGGGCGAGACCAAGTCGAGCCCGGGTCCCATTGCGACGATCGCCGATATTGTCGAACCGGCTTAAATCGAGGGCGTTTGCGACAATTTTGATGCGGTTGATGCTGTAGTTGTCCCGCGCCGCCGTGTCTGCCGCGACAGCGAGAGAGTTCGCAACCACGAAATCGGAAAAACGGTTAGCGAACCGATCCATCCATTTTAGCCAAGGCCAGCGTTCCTGATGGCTGCCGAGGCCGCGTCGAGATGTGACGATAAGCGGTGCCAACGCTAACCGTCCGGCCAGGGCGCCGAGGAAATTTGTCAGCGGCAGAAAAGCATGGACCACGTCCGGTCGTGTCCAAGCCACCCGCCTGAAAATCCAAGTGGCCGCAGCCAGTAGGACTATCAACTCCTTCAAACCCGGCGACGTCTTTGAACCGGCGGCGAGGGAATTCGGTCGGTGGCGGCCATAGAAAATTGGTATGCCGGCTCGGGTCAGAGGCTCGGCCAGTACGTCGCCTACCGGCGTAAGCGCAAAAACCTCGACCCTCCATCCTCGGCACGCCAGTTCCTTGGCGAGCAGTACGAGTTGGCTCTCCGTGCCGCCAAGGTTTAGCGATCCGATCACAAAAAGTACGCCCTTACGGCGGCTCTTGGCGATGGCCGTCGAAGGAACGACAGCGGATGTCTTTGCTGGAGCATAATTCATCGAGACTCTATCGCCGCCGACTTCCGATTTAGCCGTCGCATGCCATAGGCATAGACCTCAAGCAAGCGCAAAGCACTCCCTAAGCTCCACGATTGGACGAACGACCGAAGGCAAAGATTTTCGGGGCAGAAACGAACGGTCGGCGCCGAAGCAGCCCGCTAGTTGCCAACAACACGCCGATGAGCAGCAGCATGACTGGCGGAAGCCACTTCAGCCGGTCGAAAATTGTCTCGTAAGAACGGGCACTCTGAAAGCCTTCTGGCGTTCCAAGCTGATGCCAAGGTTGACTGTAGGCTCCATGCAAAAGAGGCAGCATATCTTCGTAGTCCGAATAGTAGGAATCGACTATCGACGGATCCCTTTCTACAAGAGCCAGAGGATGGGGTACTAGGACGCCATAATCGGAATCGAGAACATTACCATCGACCTCGACGATCGTGTGCTGCTCCGCGCTATATATAGTCGCTGGAATGCCTTGTTCCGTAAGGATTGAATAGACAATCTTTGAGGCCTGGGAGCAAAAGCCGTAACCGCGATCTAAGGCCTTTCGGGGTGTCAAAAACTCGTAATTTTGAAAGCTGTCGTGGTATGCAGGAAGCCGACCGAGCAGCCAGATGACGTAGTTGTCGAAAACGCTGATCTTCGTATAGCGCGCGTCAGTGGCCGTCCAACGGTCCCCTTCCGTCCAGTAATGCACCACGCCACCCGCGACAGCCTTTGTCAGGCGCTCAAGATAGACCTGCTTGGGCTCATTCGCTTCGCGATAAAGGCCGTTCAAATCCTCTATCTTCTTCTCAAACCCAAGCGGTCCCTCAATAGCCTCCGCGGGGGGTGTCGGATAGGCCTGGACGAGGCCGAGGGGATAAGCAGCGACAAAGAGCAGAAACGCCGCCCCTAGCCCAGTCAGGCAGAGACCCAAGGACTGCCAGAACCGATCGGCGCCCAACTGACGGCTCCTACTTAGAATCGCCTTTTCCTCGCTGCTAGTAGTACAGAGATATCACAATTGCACGTTCGAAGCTGCCCTGAATGGTCCAGCTTGTGGATGGCTTTTGACGATCCGAGATCAGAAATTGTCAATTGGCGCCACATGCGACTTGTTTCCTTGTGGCGCCCATGCGCAATGAAGGTCGAGAATGCGGGCGATACCTTGGCATTGAGCGGAACCCAGACCCTAGACAGCACGACCGACGCGCTTCGGCGCTTGTGGGCGCAGCTATCGAGGCGCCGGCGCCGCCAGTTTTTCGGTCTTCTGGTTCTAATGTTCTTCGGCGCTATCGCTGAGGCCGCGACGCTCGGTGCCCTCTTGCCGTTTCTGGCCAAGATCACCGATCCCGATTCAATAGGTCAGTCATGGATCGGACGCCAATTGCAGGGTTTCGGTTCGGCCAGTTCGAGCGACAGCCTTCTGCCCTTGCTGTCGCTATTTTCGGTAGTGGTAGTGATCGCTGGGGTGGTGCGGATCCTGCTCTCGCGAGCGACTCATGCTTTTGTCTTTTCGCTTGGGCACGAGATCGCCGTGAGAGTTTACAAGCGCGCACTTTACCAACCCTACAGCTATCACTTATCGAATAGCTCCAGCTCGGTGCTGGCGACACTCCGCCAAGTCCACATCATCAACATGAACGTTCTCCTCCCGATCCTCCAAGCGGTCGGGGGAGCGATCATCAGCGTGTTCGTCGTTGCGGCGATGTTCGCGTTGAGCTCATTCATCACATTTGCGATCTTTGCCGGATTGGGTGTGGCCTATCTCGCCATGTCGCTCTTCATTCGCAAACATCTCAAGACGAATGCCCGCACGATAGAGCGAATGCAGGCGGAAGACATTCGGTCCGTGCAAGAGGGCTTGGGTGGCATTCGCGATGTCATCATCAATGACACTCAGCCCTATTTCCTTTCCCGTTTCGAAGAACTCGACAGGCATTTACAGCGCGCTTACTCGGGGAACGCTCTCGCGGCCGCTACTCCTCGATTCGCGATCGAAGCCACTGGGATGGTGATCATCGCCGCACTTGCTTACTTCCTGATCACAAGGACAAACAACGCCGGGCAGGTACTGCCTATGCTGGGAACGTTTGCCCTTGGCGCGCAGCGTCTAGTGCCCCTGATGCAATTGATCTATGCAAACTGGGCGCTCGTGCTAGGCAATATCGCCGGCGTCGAAGCGGTTCTTAAGACGATCGAAGCGCCACTCCCAGCAGAAGCACAGGCACCTCCGCCGAGCCGCTTGCCATTCAATCAGGCAATTGTGCTGAAGGATTTATCGTTCTGCTACGCGCCCGATCAGCCGCCGGTTATCGAACGGTTCAATCTCACCATCGTGAAGGGCGCAAAGATCGGATTTGTAGGCAAGACAGGGAGCGGGAAGAGCACGACAGTCGATCTCGTGATGGGCCTACTCGAGCCGACAAGTGGAGTTATCGAGATCGACGGGAAGCCCCTTGATGGAGGCACTAGACGTGCCTGGCAGAGGCAGATTGCCCATGTCCCCCAGAGTATCTTCCTTTCGGACGCTTCGATCGCCGAGAATATAGCGTTTGGCATCGACCCCGCCGGTATCGATCTTGAACGTGTTCGCAACGCAGCGCAGCAGGCAGCTTTGGCGGGCTTCATCGAAAACTTGCCCAAGGGCTATGAAACCCGGGTCGGCGAACGCGGTGTGCGATTGTCCGGCGGCCAGCGCCAACGAATAGGCATAGCGCGGGCATTCTATAAACAGGCGAGTTTGCTCGTTTTTGACGAAGCAACAAGCGCGCTCGACAATGAGACCGAAGCAGCTGTCATGGAGGCAATCGGTGATTTGCCCGCTGATCTGACAGTCCTCATCATCGCGCATCGCCTCACGACGGTCGAAAATTGCGACGAGATCGTAACGATCGAAGACGGCCAGCCGCATATCGCCTAGTCTCCGTTCGGTCTTTGCCCAGGAAGGACAGGAGCTTGCCGGCCGCCGCCTGGCGGCGTTCCGCGGAGTAGGACTTGTCGATGAATGAAGCCCAATAGGCTCCGAAGTCATATCGGTTCGACGCTGGCATTTCTGCAGATGTCATCCTGCGGCCCATTGCCCGGCTTCGATGATTTCCATCATATGAGCAGTAACTTTCTGAATATCATAGCGCTGTTCGGCAATCGACCGACTGTTCCTGGCCATGCATCTGGCCTCATCTGGGTGGTCGATCAGACGGATCATGGCCTCGGCCAGGGAGGTCGTGGCACCGACCGGCACCAACAGGCCGTTTACCCCGGGGACGATCGGCGCGCGACAGCCGGGCGCATCCGTCGTTATCACCGGACGACCCATTGCCATTGCTTCCAGAACTGAGCGCGATGTGCCCTCGCGATAGGAGGGAAGCACGTAAATGCGCGAGTCGGCGATCACCCTACGGACATCTTCGACACCCCTGTGATAGCGGATCGTTCCGTCCGCGACGGCTGCCTCAACCTCCGAGACCGGAAATCCCGCGGGATTTGGATCCGTATCACCGACCAGGTCGAAGCGAGCCTCCGGCCGGACCGCCTTCACCAGCTTCGCGGCACCCAGGTATTCGGCAAGGCCTTTGTCGCGAAGCAGGCGGGCGATCATAAGAAATCGCGGCTCCTCCGGCAGTGGCGCAACCCTGAAACGATCCAGGTCGACCCCTGAACCGTTGACGACACTGGCTGGGGTCCGCCCGAGGAGCCCCAGGCGACGGAAATCATCTCGATCGTCCTCGTTCTGGAACGTCACCGTCGTGGCGCCGCGCAGGCTTGCTGCATAAAGAAGTCGAGCCGCGGCGTTGATGACCCTCCAGCGCAGCGATTTATGGCGGTCCGTGAACGCATAGCCGAGGCCAGTGATAAGCGCGTGCCGACGCGGGACGCGTGCAATCAACGCTACGGGTATGCCATAAACGATTGGCTTGATTGCGCAGGTCAACACGACCTGAGGTCTGAGTTCCCGTATTTTTCTGTAGAGACGGAGCGCCAAAATCGCATCGCCGATCGGGCCGACTGCCGCGCGCGCCATCGGCAGATGATGAAAACGAATGCCGTTTTCGGTCAGCCATCGCACGGTCATCTCATCGAACGGCGCCGCGGCATGAACTTCGTATCCGGCCACACGCAGCGCAAGGAGAAAATGTCCTCGAGTGGTTGCAAGGGACTTTGGCTCGCTCACAATGACGACGATACGGTTCATGCGTTCAACATCTTAGGCTGATTGCAGCAGGCCAGCCGCCTCTTGTAAGGTCTCGGGTCCCGAAACCCAACCCTGCGGCATGTTATCCACAGTATCGGTCGGTCTGAGTTGTTGAGTGGTACAGGCATCGGCGGCGGACTTCTTTTGAGTGGAGACTTCCGCCTTCGCAACGACGCATCGTTGAATTAACCCACCGCCTGCCATACAAGCGCCTCGAGTCATAAGCGACCTGAGGAAATCCACGGATGACCGAACGCATTGCTGTAATCGGCCTAGGCTATGTCGGCCTTCCAGTAGCCGTCGCGTTTGGAAAGATTTTCCCGGCAACGATCGCCTTCGATATCAGCGAGCGCCGAATCAACGAGCTGCGCGACGGCGTCGATCGTACGGGAGAGGTTGACGCCACGGAGCTCAAGGAATCGTCGATCGTATTTACGACCGACCGGAAGATGTTGAAAGGCGCTACTTTCTTCGTGGTTGCCGTGCCCACCCCTATCGACATCAATCGTGCCCCCGATCTCGCTCCTCTGAAGCTGGCATCCGAACTCGTCGGGGAAGTGGTGAGCAAAGGCGCGGTCGTCGTCTTCGAATCGACGGTCTATCCCGGCGTTACCGAAGATTTTTGTGGACCCATCATCGAGCAGATTTCCGGTCTGCGGCATCCTCACGACTTCGCGCTGGGCTATTCACCTGAACGAGCCAACCCCGGCGATCGCGAACACTCGCTGCGACGAATCGTCAAAGTCGTCTCTGGCGAGAATACCGAAGCGCTGGAGCGTGTGGCGGGCGTCTACAGCCGGATCATCGATGCCGGTGTCTACAGCGCCCCGTCGATCAAGGTGGCCGAGGCCGCGAAAGTAATTGAAAATACGCAGCGCGATCTCAACATCGCGCTGATGAATGAACTCGCAATGATCTTCGAGCGGCTTGATATTCGGACGCAGGACGTCCTTGATGCCGCGTCAACGAAATGGAACTTTCTTCCGTTCAAGCCGGGCTTCGTGGGTGGCCACTGCATAAGTGTCGACCCGTACTATCTGACCGCCAAGGCGGAGGCTGAGGGCTACCATCCGCAGATCATCCTCGCCGGCCGCCGCATCAATGACGGCATGGGAGCCTTCGTTGCTCAACAAGTGGTCAAACAGCTGATCCGTTCAGATATGCCCGTGAAGGGAGCTTCCGTTGGCATTCTCGGACTGACCTTCAAGGAGGATGTTCCGGATTTGCGCAACAGCCGTGTTTTCGACATGGTCAGGGAACTGAGGCAGTTCGGCATTGCCCCCAAGGTCCACGATCCTCTTGCCGATGCCGAAACCGCTCGACGCGAATATGGTGAAACAATCCTGCCACTCGACGAGATAAACGATTTGCAGGCGCTTGTTCTGGCGGTTCCTCACAAGCATTATCTATCGAGGGAGAAATCCCGTATTTTCCAAATGATCAGGCCAGGTGGAACGCTGTTCGACGTCAAGTCGGCCATCAAGCCGAATGAAGTTCCTGGAGTGATAAAATACTGGAGCCTGTGAGCTCGGCCTGCAACCTAGGAGTACACATTGACATCGACCAGGCCGATTCTGATCACCGGCGCGGCTGGCTTCATAGGATTCCACCTCTGCCAGAGGCTTCTCGCTGATGGCCGGCAGGTTGTCGGCCTCGATTCCATGAATGAATATTACGACATCAACCTGAAGCGTGCCCGGCTCGCTCGCTTGAAAGAATTTCCGAATTTTCGTTTCGATCAAATCGACCTCACCGACCGAGATCGCATTTCTGCGCTTCTTCTCTCGGTCACTCCGGAGATCGTGGTCAATCTCGCAGCCCAAGCCGGCGTTCGCTATTCGCTTACCAATCCGCACGCCTATGCGGAAAGCAATCTCACCGGCTTCCTTAACATCCTGGAGGGATGCCGACGTGCCTCGGTCGGCCATCTGGTTTATGCGTCTTCCAGTTCGATCTATGGCGGCAGCACACGGATGCCGTTCTCCGTTCACGATCCAGCGGACCATCCGCTGAGCCTTTATGCCGCAAGCAAGAAGGCCAACGAACTGATGGCGCATACCTACAGCCATCTTTTCGGCCTGCCGACGACAGGATTGCGCTTCTTCACTGTCTATGGTCCCTGGGGACGGCCAGACATGGCCCTGTTCATCTTCACCAAGGCCATTCTCGCTGGCGAACCGATCGACGTCTTCAACTATGGCAACATGCAGCGAGATTTCACCTATATCGACGACATTGTCGAGGGCATTGACCGCGTGATGCAGCAGCCCGCAACAGCAAATCCGCAATGGAAAAGTTCGGCCCCCGACCCCGCGACAAGCAGCGCGCCTTTCAGGATCCATAATATCGGCGGGAATTCGCCCGTTCAGCTGAACCGCTTGATCGAGGTGCTGGAAGACGCACTCGGGCGGAAGGCAAACCGCAACCTCATGGCGCTCCAGCCGGGTGACGTCCCGGCAACTTTCGCAGATGTCAGCTCACTTGAAGAGGCGACCGGCTTCAAGCCGAAGATTCCGGTCGAAATCGGGGTTCCGCGTTTCGTGGAATGGTATCGGGAATTCTATCGAGTATGATCCGATTCCCTTGGTCTTTGAGAAAAGGACGACGGATGGGAAGCCAATGAACGCGCGCTATGATTTCGGCCGCAACTGGTCCGAGCTCGCCGCGCGCTTCGAGGACGAACACCTGGACCGGGCTTGCGAGGATCTTCGCCGTCTGGTGGGCGATTTGGACGGGAAGACATTTCTGGACATCGGCTGCGGATCGGGCCTGCATTCGGCGGCCGCCCTTCGGCTAGGCGCGGCGAAGGTCCGGGCGCTCGACTACGACGTCCGCTGCGTCGAAACAACCAAAGCCGTTCTTTCCCGGTTTGCGTCGGGAGCGGAATGGAGTGTGGAGCGAGCCGACATCCTCGATAAAGTGTCGCTCCCGTCCGGGACGTTCGACATTGTCTACTCGTGGGGTGTCCTGCACCATACGGGCGATATGTGGGCAGCGATCCGCAATGCGACCGATCTCGTTGGTCGCGGGGGGCGATTGGGAATTGCGATCTACCTGAAGACGCCGCTGTGCGGGCTGTGGACGGTCGAAAAGAGGCTCTACTCCTCCCATCAGTGGCTGCGACCTCCGGTAAGGGCGCTTTTTGTCTGCGCCTATATGTTGGCAAGAACGCTGCGGCACCGGGACGCGATCTCTTTCGTAAAGAACTATCGCCAACGCCGGGGCATGGAGTTCTTGGCGGATGTCGACGACTGGCTTGGCGGGTATCCCTATCAATCCACCTCGGCTGTCGAGCTGGAGACGGCCGTGGAAAAGCTTGGGTTTCGCACGAAGCAGCGCCTGAACGTCACTCCAGGAATCGGCCTTTTCGGAACCGGCTGCGGTCAATGGTGTTTCGTGCGAACGGATTAATAGCCGCCCGATTTTCCTCTCTCTGATTTTGCATAGAGAACAGGACTGGGGGACAGGCCATCATGGGAGCAACGACGCCGGATGTGCGGTATTGTCGGCATTGTGGGTGGCGTGGCCGCGACGAGCAGCGGCGCCTCCACTGTACGTCGCATGGCCGACATGATCCGGCACCGAGGGCCGGACGGCGACGGCGTCTGGACTGATGCTGAGGCGGGTGTCGCGCTTAGTCAACGACGGCTGGCAATCATAGATCTGTCATCGGCTGGCGCCCAGCCCATGACTTCGCACGGCGGCCGTTACGTCATCGTCTTCAACGGCGAACTCTACAATCACGGTGAGATGCGCACGCTTCTCGATCGGGAACATGGCGATCGTGCCTGGCGCGGGCATTCCGATACCGAGGTCCTTCTGGCTGCGATCGAGGAACTGGGGCTAAAACAAGCTCTTGAGTTGGCCACAGGCATGTTCGCGTTCGGCCTGTGGGACCGGAAAGAGAGAACCCTTCTTCTCGGGCGCGATCGCCTGGGGGAGAAGCCCCTGTATTATGGCCGTGTTGGTAAGGCGTTTGCCTTCGCCTCCGAGCCCAAGGCGTTTCATCTGCTTCCCGACTGGCGCCCAGCGATCGACCGGAATGCGCTGGCGCTATTGATGCGCCACAACTACATTCCCGCGCCGTACAGCATCTATGAGGGCATCCGCAAATTAAGACCTGGCCACCTTCTCGTTCTTTCCGATCCTGTGCGCGAGCCACGCGTAGAGAGCTATTGGAACGCGAGGGAGGTCGCGGAACAGGGTCGCCGTGAACCTTTTCAAGGAAGCCCACAGGAAGCGGTCGACGAAGTCGAGCGCCATCTTCGCCGCGCACTCGAAGGGCAGATGATAGCCGATGTACCGCTCGGCGCCTTCCTCTCCGGCGGCATAGATTCTTCCGCAATCGTGGCGGTCATGCAGTCGATCAGTTCGCGGCCTGTGCGAACGTTCACGATCGGATTCGCCGAAGCCGGCTATAACGAAGCCGATCATGCCGAACATGTGGCGCGCCATCTCGGCACAGACCATACGGAACTATATTTGAGCGACCGGGACGCCCTCGACGTCGTGCCGCAACTGCCGGGCATCTATTGCGAGCCGTTTTCGGACTCGTCGCAAATCCCGACTTTCCTCGTCTCCAGACTGGCGCGTGGCAGTGTCACCGTTGCGCTGTCGGGCGACGGCGGAGATGAGTTGTTTTCCGGTTACACGCGCTACGCGCTCGCTGACGCGCTCTGGAACAAGCTTTCCCGCATCCCGATCGGCCTGCGTCGCGTGTCGGCCAGCCTGGCAACACTGCCGTCCCCCGAACTGTATGACAATGTCGCAGACGGGATCATGCCGCTCTTGCCGCGACGCCTTCGGCGCGAGCGGGTAGGCGACAAGATCCACAAGGCGGCGTCGGTTCTTTCGCTTCGAACCATGAACGACGTCTATCGTCGTCTCTGCTCGCACTGGGAGCCGTCCGAGATCATTCCCGATGCGGTCGAGCCACCCACGATGCTGACCGGATTGGAAGCACTTCCGACCTTACCGGGCAGCGTCGAGCGGATGATGTATCTCGACATGATGAGCTATCTGCCGGACGACATTCTGGTGAAAGTCGACCGCGCGGCAATGGCTGTCGGCCTCGAGACCCGCGTGCCGCTGCTCGACCATCGCCTGGTAGGCTTCGCGCTCTCGTTGCCGCTCTCCATCCTGCGGGCCGAGAACAAGACGAAGTGGCCACTCAGGCAACTCCTGTACAGGCATATCCCTCGCGGGCTCATCGAACGCCCAAAGATGGGCTTTGGCGTACCGATCGACACCTGGCTGCGCGGTGCGCTGCGCCATTGGGCCGAGGCGCTGCTCGACGAGCGCCGGCTGCGCGAAGATGGCTTCTTCCGGCCGGAGGCGATTCGGCGCGCTTGGTCCGAACACCTTTCTGGACAGCGCAACCACCAGTATCCGCTCTGGGACGTACTGATGTTCCAATCATGGCGGGAAGCACACCAGGGAGCCTCAACGGCTGTCGCGGCTTGAGGTGGCGCGTGGCCGACAATTTCAGTCAGGACTGCCCGCCCTCACAGCCGGTTGCGGGGCGCGGCGGTATTGCACTATCGGATACCGGAGCCAGCGGCTATACCGGCTCGGGAAAAGGGATGGCGGGGACCTTCGAACGATCCGTGCACAATCTGGAAGATTGCGAAGCAAGGCATTGAACCCGTTCATATCGCTCCGGCGGCATCTCACACCCGCGCAGGTCATCATCTACTTCTCCATCGCCTGTTTCTTTTCGCCACCTGTGCTGGGATCGGCGGTGAGCTTCGTCTTTCATGGCGGCGCACTCTGGTCGGTGCTGCTGCTGGCAGCCAAACGGCGGCGCTTCAATGTCGACCGGCCGATGCTTGCCATGACCATTGCGATCTATGCCTACTGCGCGGCTATGGTTCTGGCCTCGATCGTCAACGGTACGCTGCGGGCTGACGTCGCGTATTTCCTGCCGCTGGTCACCTTGCTGTTCTTCCCGATCTCCTATTCGACCTGGAGCATCATCGACAAGGCCAGCCTTGCGCGCATTGCTGTGCTTGCGAGCGCTGCGGCCTGTAGCGGTGCGTTGGTCCTCGCCATCGTCCAATATTACTGGATCGGGATGCTCAGGGCAGAAGGGGGGGCTGGAAATCCGATCGTTTTTGCGACTGTCACCTGTCTCGCCGTGATGATGTGCCTTTCGGGCGCTCTGTCGGGAATGGAGAAAGCCTGGAAGCCACTCTCTGTCGCCGCACTCGCCGGGGTCGTGGCGACTGTCTACTCGGGCTCGCGTATGGTTTGGGTGGCCTTATTGGTTGCCGTTGTCGCCATCCTTGTGGTCAATCGCCGGAGGTTCACTCGAGCGAATATGAGGCGGTTGCTGGTGGTAGCAGGCGCTTCCAGCTTGTTAACGGCGGCAATTACATTTCCGATCATCGTGGATCGCACTCATTTCCTCTTCGATGACTGGCAGGCCCTCACCACCAGAGGCGATCATTCCACTCCACTCGGATTGCGGGTTGGACTCTGGGACATAGGCCTCGATGCATTTCGTGAAGCCCCATTTTTCGGCCACGGCATTTCCGCCAGTCGCACGCTTACCCAGGAGGGATTCAAGGAGCGATTTGGGACGAACCAAGGTTTCAACCACTTTCACAACGGCTTTTTGACCGCTCTTGTCGAAGCCGGGTTGCTTGGAGCTCTGGCTCTCGCGACAATCTTCGGCGCGGCGGTCTGGAACGCAGCAAGGGTCCTGCGCCTCAGTGCCGATCCAGTCGAGCGGTTCGGTGCGACAATGATCGTCGTCACCGTCATCGTCTATGTCATTGGCGGCCTGACCGGCACCCTTGTCGGCCATGACATTCTCGATTCGACGCTGATGGTGTTCCTGGTTTCCGGAACATACCTGGCTAGCGGACGCACGGTGCCACCGATAAAAAAAGCTCCTATTGCCATCCCCGGTCCGACCACCAGGCGGATAATGGACGTTCTCGGCCACGACGACCTCGACCATGCCGAGCTCGATTCCCTGGAAGCGTCGCAGGTGCGTTTGGCTATGCAGGGATTTGGACCGGGTCGTATGGCTGGTAACGGGCAAGCCAAGGCAGCCTGACGCGGGCATTACTCAGACGTACGAGTACCAGCCCTTTGTAGCAGCCACCTGCCACCAACGACACCTATTTCGGCGCTAACTAATATGAATGGCGAACCCGACTGTGGCAGTGTAAGGTTCGCTGCAAAGGAGAAGAATTGCCCTAACAGCACTGCCAACGAATCTGGGAGGATTCATGGTCGAGATCATCTCCAAGCGGGATGGCCCGCGGCGCGAGGACGTACAGATCAAACGACTGATCGAGCAAAATCGCTCCACCATCGTCCGCCTTGCCGACCAGCTCAGCGCCGGCGGTTATTCAGCTTCCAAAAAGCCACGCCAGTTGCCAAAGGTCGAGGGCCTTATCATCCACGTTGGTGGTGCCCCGGTGTCGGCGTCGGAAGCCAGGCCGTCTGTCCATATCAGCATCAACGGTCGCGTGGTCTCGAAGGATCAAAACACGGGCCGCCAGCTCCATCACATCGGCGACGTACGCGATCGCGACCGGGAACAGATTTTCGTGCTGGCGACGAAACAGAATGGCTACTTCGCGCCGGTCGACGAAACCGTAGCTGCCAAGCTTGCCGACATGGATGGGAGGCGCCTCACCGGCGCTTACTCCGAAGAACAGCTTGCCGCCGAAATCGGCGCCAAGCTCGGCATCGGCTAACCAATTGGACGCGACGTCCGGATCGCCGAGAACACATAGCGATGGTCTCAAAGGTTCCGTGATGACTGAATGAAACGTGATCCGGGTCCCAGTCAGATGAAGATCGATGCTCTTCCGGCGCGTGCGCCGTCAGCCGGCAGGCAAATGGTTCTGAGCAACATCGATTATGACGAGCGCGCCACCATGCGCGCCTGGGAAGATTTTCTGGCCGACGAACCCAAATGTGCCCGCGATCCAATCAAGCCAAGCCACGTCCGCTCGCTCATTCACGACTCCTGGTATCGCAGCGCAACCGGCGGCATCAATGCGCAAGGGCATGAAGCCCCGCTCAACAGCGATCGCGACGAGATCGAATTTCTGACCCGGGCCAATGCCGAACTGCTCGCGGCGGCGCGTCGGTCCTTCGCCTCCATCGGCCAGTTGCTGGAGGGAACAGGCGCTATGCTGGTTCTTGCCGACAGCGACGGGGTGTTGATCGACGCTATCGGCGACAAGAAGACACTGCATAACGGCATGGATATCCACCTTGCCATCGGCGGCAAATGGAACGAGGACGCTGTCGGAACCAATGGCATAGGTACGGCACTGTGGACCGGGGAGCCGACTTTCGTCCATGCTGCCGAGCATTTCTGCGCCGGCATCAAGTCCTGGACCTGCGCCGGTGCGCCGATCCGCGATCCACTGGACGGCAAGATCATCGGTGTCGTCGACCTGTCGGGCTATTCGCCGATCTTCCGGCCGCATAACACCGCTCTGGTCGCCGCAACGGCCCGGCAGATCGAAAAGGCATTGGCCGAGCAGCAGGCGGAGCAACGAACGCGCCTGCTCGAGGCTTTCATCTCCTCGGCTTCCAGCTACCGCCGGAAAGACGGGCTGGTGATCCTCGATCATCGTGGCCGCGCCATCTTCCGCAACAACGTGCCCGATGGCGAAGCCACTGAAATGACGGACGGTCGGATGGAGGCTGGGCGTGGGCGCTGGCTGATGAACCTTCCTTCGTCCGGCTCGGAGGCCGATATCGCCAGGGCGCTGCCGGCCCATCTGCGTTCCTGCCACATCACGCCGCTCAAGCTCGACGGCGACCTGCGCGGCGCGGCGCTCGTGTTCCCGTCGGCGCCTGCAGTCTCCAGCGTGACCCACCGGGAGGCGGACAAGCACCTTCAGGACGCGGCCGCCATGATCGTCGGCGAAAGCGAGGCGCTGCTTGCTGCCGTCGATGTCGCCTGTCGCGTTGCCCGCTCGAACAGCGTCGCCTCGCTGCTGGTCGAAGGGGAGACTGGCGTTGGCAAGGAGCTGTTTGCGCGGCTTGTCCATGCCGGCAGCCGGCGCACGGCAAACGATCCTTTCATTGCGATGAATTGCGGCGCCATCACAAAGGAATTGTTCGGCAGCGAGCTGTTCGGCCATGTCGGCGGCGCCTTCACCGGCGCCTCGCGCGACGGCAAGCCCGGCGTTTTCGAGCTTGCCAATGGTGGCGTGCTCAGCCTCGACGAAATCGGCGAAATGCCGCTCGAGATCCAGCCATTCCTGCTGCGCGTTCTGGAAGAGCGGGTGGTCAACCGCATCGGCGACAGCCGAGGCCGGCCTGTGGACGTCCGGCTGGTCGCCTCGACCAACCGCGATCTCAAGCAGGAAGTCGCCGCGGGCCGCTTCCGCAGTGATCTCTATTACCGAATTGGCGCGGTCTCGATCACGGTGCCGCCGCTGCGTGAGCGCGGCGAGGATGTGCTTCTGCTGGTCGAGCATTTCAACCGCAGGATCGCCGCAGCCTCAGGCGAGGAGCCGCTGGAATTCTCGCACGAAGCGCTTGCCGCGCTGCTCGCCTATCGTTGGCCGGGCAATGTGCGCGAGCTGAAGAACCTTGTCGGACGTCTGCATGTCCTGGCGCGCGGCCGAGATATTGGACTTCACGATCTGCCCGCGGAGATCACGGCCCCCGCATCCGGACAGAGCGCGAAGTCGAGCGACACTGCGGTCATCTCGCCGGAGGTGCCTGAAGGCACGCTCGCCGAGGCGGAACGGCAGGCGTTGAAAAATGCGCTTGCCGTGGAGAATGGCAATCTTAGCCGGGTCGCGCAGCGGCTCGGCATCTCGCGGCCAACACTCTATCGCAAGCTCGAGCAATACGGCATCCGGCGCGAGTTCGTTTGACGAGGGGAAAAGGGAACCCATGCCATTCATGCCATGGTTTGGGAGGATTTCAGCCAAAAGGGAGCCGCAGGCGGCAGTCGGTCAGGCCGGCTGCGACACCGTTTCGCCGGCTCCGATCACACCAGCGCGCTCCGCCAGCCCGGCTGCGGCGGCGCCAAGACAAGGGGCCACAATATAGAGCCAGAGCTGCGACAGCGCGGTTCCACCGGCGAACAAAGCAGGCCCGAGCGAGCGGGCCGGATTGACCGAGGATCCTGACACAGCAATGCCGGCGAGGTGGATCACGACCAGCGTCAGTCCGATCGCCAGGCCTGCCAGAGCGCCCGCGCCGCCTTCGGCTGTGGCACGCAGAATGACGAGCACAAACAGGAATGTTGCGACTGCTTCGAACAGGAACGCCGAAGTCGCCGAATAGGCCGACCAGCCGTTCTGGGCAAAACCATTCGCGGCGACGTCATAGCCGCCACCCTTGCCCTGGACGATCACGTAGAGCACGGCCGACGCGACGATCGCTCCCAGACATTGCGCGACGACATAGCCGACAAGGTCATTGGATTTCATCCGGCCGGAAACGAAGACGCCGAGGCTCACCGCCGGATTGAGATGCGCGCCTGAAATCGGCCCGATCGAATAGGCCATCGCCACCACCGACAGGCCGAATGCCAGGGCGACTCCGAGCAGGCCGACCTCGGAGCGCATGAAGAACCGTCGCGCAGCCGACGAAGACCAACGCGAAGGTGCCGACGAATTCACAGACGCACTTGTTCATTAATTCCTCTCCTTGCAGATGACGGATCGGAACCGACGCGGTCGTTTGGCGTGGATCCGGTCCAGGTGGTTCAGGGAACGATGACGCCGCGGCCGGTGAAGCGCCGGTTCTTGAAGTCGTCGAGCGCGGTGTTGATGCTGGCGAGGTTGTACTCGGTGTAGTGCATCTTCACCTTGCCGTCGGCGTTGAGCTCCATCAGTTCGACGAGCTCGGTGAAATTGCCGACCAGGCTGCCGCCGATGTTGATCTCCTCGATGACCAGATGCGCGGTCGGAACGTTGACCGCGCCGCCGTAGCCGACGACGAAGAGCTGGCCGCCCTTGCGCACCATCTTCCAGCAGATGTTCTCGACGCCGAGTTCACCGACGAAATCGATGACGACATGGGCGCCGCCGCCGGTGATCGCCTTTACCTCCTCGACAACGTTCGGCCCGCCGTCGAGGACGAAGTCGGCGCCAAGATCCTTGGCCAGCACACGCGCCGCCGGCTCGCGGTCGACGGCGATGATGCGGCAGCCCGAAATCGCGTGCAGCGACTGTAACGCGATGTGGCCGAGCCCGCCGATGCCGAGCAGCACACAGTAGCTTCCTGGCCGCAACAGCTTCGCCGCCCGTTTGGCGGCGCGGTAGGCGGTGATGCCGGCGTCGGCCAGCGGCGCCACCTCGATCGGCGTGACATTGGCGTTGAGTTTGATGAGTGAGCGCTCGCTGGTGATGAAATATTCGGCGAAGCCGCCATTCATGCCGAGGCCGGGGAACTGCCCATTGTCGCAATACATGTCTTCGCCATGCCGGCAGTTGAGGCAGATGCCGCAGGAGCGGAACGGATGGCAGATCACGGCGTCGCCGCGCTTGACCGATCGGACGCCGCTGCCGACCTCCTCGACCCAGCCGGCATTCTCATGGCCCATGATGTAAGGCAGCAGGCTGCCGTCAGGATCCATGGTCGGTTTCCACACCCCTTCGATGATGTGGAGGTCGGTGCGGCACAGTCCGGCGGCACCGACCCGCACGATCACCTCGTCAGGGGCCGTGATCGTCGGCGCGACGACGTCCTCGATCTTGAGCTTCACGTTCATGTGCGGGTCGTATTCGTAGAGTCTCGCGGCTTTCATCATCGTGTCCTTTCCAAATCGTTCCGTTGGAATGCGCGTCAGGCGCGGCCAAGCTTTTCCGAACCGCCGCCACGTGCCGGGCCGGCGGTCGGGTCCTCGTCCTCGGCGAGATCGCCGATCAGTGTTTCGGTGGTGAGGATCAGCGTCGCCACGGAGGCGGCGTTGGCGAGCGCGGTGTAGGTGACGCGCACCGGATCGATAATCCCGGCCTCGAACATGTTCTGGTAGCTGCCGGCCGATGCGTTGTAGCCATAACCGCCATTGACGCGGGTGACCTCGGCCACCACCGTTTCGGGATCGGCGCCGGCATTGGCGGCAATGCGCCACAGCGGACGCGACAACACCGAGCGCACCAGGTGCACGCCTTCGGCGATGTCGCCTTCCGCCTCGGCCGCCACCTTGTCGAGCAGGGGCGCGATCTGGGCCAGCGCCGAGCCGCCGCCGGCGACGACACCCTCCTCGGAGGCGGCGCGCACGGCATTGAGAGAATCCTCGATCAGCTGGATCGTCCGCTTCTGCTCGACGGGCGTGACGCCACCGGCGTAGAGGATGGCCGTGCCGCCGGAAAGCTTGGCCAGGCGCTCGCGCAGCTTGTCCTGCTCGATGTTCGGCGGCGCGGCCTCGTACTGCCGCTGCACCTGGGCGCGGCGCGACGCGATCGCAGCATGGTCGCCGCCGCCGCGAATGATCGAGGTATAGGACGCGCTGGTCCTCACCCGCTCGGCCGTTCCGAGATCCTCGGCTGTGATGTCCTCCAGCCGGCCGCCGAGATCGCGCGCGATCACCTTGCCGCCGGTGATGATCGCCAGATCCTCCATCATCGCCTTGCGCCAATGGCCGTATTCCGGCGGA
The DNA here is from genome assembly GCF_003998845.1 of Mesorhizobium sp. M4A.F.Ca.ET.022.05.2.1. NCBI lineage: Bacteria > Pseudomonadati > Pseudomonadota > Alphaproteobacteria > Hyphomicrobiales > Phyllobacteriaceae > Mesorhizobium > Mesorhizobium sp. M4A.F.Ca.ET.022.05.2.1. Next base: position 33,749 of record NZ_RZOJ01000008.1, read on the forward strand.
TGGACGATGAGGTATTTCCCGGACCCCTGCTTGCCGAGCAGCGTCACCACCACCTCCGGCGACACTTCCTCCGACACGATCAGCAGCGGCCGCCCGGCCTCGTCGGCGATGCGGCGGGCAGTCTCGAGCGCCTTGGGGTCCTTGATCTTGAGGTCGGTCATCAGGATCAGAGGCCGCTCGAGCACGGCCTCCATCTTCTCCTGGTCGGTGACCATGTGATGCGAGAGGTAGCCGCGGTCGAAGGACATGCCCTCGACCACGTCAAGCGTGGTCTCGGTGGTCACGCTGAAGTCGGTGGTGATGACGCCTTCCGCCCCGACGCGCTCGTGCGCTTCCGCCACCAGCGCGCCAAGCCTGGCGTCGGTCGCGGCGATGTTTGCGACCGAGGCGAGGATGCCGTTGCCCTTGGCGGGCTTGGCCGAGGCCTTGAGGGCAGTAACCACCGCCGCCACCGCGCGGTCGATGCCCTTGCAGAGATCGACCGATTTGGCGCCGCGTTCATTCGCCTCGATGCCACCCTGGATGAGCGCGTTGGCGAGCACGATGGCGGTCGTGGTGCCGTCGCCGGCGACCTCGTTGGTCTGCATCGACACTTCACGAACGACCTGCGCGCCCATGTTCTCGAAACGGTCATGCAGTTCGATCTCGGAGGCGATGCTGACGCCGTCGCGGGTCACCATCGGCGTCCCGATCGGCCGGTCGATCATGGCGTTCATGCCTTTGGGGCCAAGCGTAGGTTCGACGGCCGCCGCCAGCCTATAGACGCCGCGGGCAAGGGCCCGGCGGGCCTGCGAATTGTGAAGCATTATTTTAGGCATGACTCCTCCTTCCGCCTTACGGGCGGCTTGTTGGTTGGGGGCCTCGTGCGAGGGAGGCCGTTGCTTTCGACGTTGCCTAGACGGCCGGCGCGCTTCGCGCCGGCACGCGGTCCATGATGAAGTCGACCAGCGTCGGCTCGCCGTCGACCACACTCAGTTCTTTGTATCTTGTCTGCTTCAGTCCACGGCAAAGCGCGCCGTTGAACTCCATGTTGACGCGCACGCCGCGCAGCTCGGCGAGGTGGGCGCTGAGCGCTACGGGCGGGATTTGTCGCCCCTCCCACGTCACGAAGACCGGATCGCCTGGACAGCGGTCAGCAAACCGCTGGAGCAGAGCCGCCCGGTACCGTGGCTTCTGCGCGGCCGCCTCGCCCGGCTCGAAGCTGGCGGCATCATATGCCGCCAGATCCATGCCGAGGATTTCGCGATCCGTCAGGCCGTGCTCCCGCAGACCGCGCAAGACCGCCTCCTGGCGCCGCTTGAAGGCCTTCATGCTGAAGGTTTCGCGCAAGGCGTCGATATCCTGGTCCCCGGCAAGCTCGGCGAAGATGTCGCCGAAAGTCCTGCCCGCCTCGATGCCGCGGTTGACCTCTTCGGCGAACATGTGGTCGTGCAGTTTCACGCGATAGGCAGGCGACCAGGAGAGCCGGTCGAGCGCCTTGCGGACACCGTCGAGCATGAGGAAGGCGAAATTGGGCGAGCACCAGTAGGTCGGCAGGCGGAAGTCGACCTCCACAGTGCCGTCACTGGTTATCTCGGCCCGCTCGACGAAGCCCATCTCGGTGATGGCTTCGTCGAGTTCCGGGTCGTTGACCTCGCCAAGGCGCCGCCAGACTTCCTCCTCGCGGCTGCCGGAAACGCTGGCGGTTGCCATGGCCCCTACTCCGCCGCGATGCTGAAGGGCGAGCTTGCGAGCGCCTTCTTCTTCGCATCAATGTCGATGTTGTAGAGGCGCGCGGCATTGAGGCCGAGGATCTTCTCCTTGATCTCGTCGGTCAGTTGTACACCGCGTTCTGCAGCGATGTCCTGCGGGATCTGGTAGGCCCAGAGTTTCTCGATCAGCCAGCGCGGCGTCCAGATCGCGTAGTCGGAACCGAACAGGAGCTTCTCCGGCCCGAGCCAGAACAGCAGTTCGGCGATGACCTCGCCGAAATAGCGCGGGCGCAAGTGGATGAAGGGAAGCGCTACCGCCAGGCCGCCATAGACATTGGTTTCCTGCGTCGCGATCCAGCAGAAATCGTCGAGGCGCGGCAGGCCGCAATGCTCGATGATCCAGTTGAGGCCCTGGAAATCCGTCGCCGCGTGGTCGACGTCGTGAACGTCGAACGCGTCCTTGCTGAGCGGGATGATCGTCGGGCCCTTGTGGACATGAATGTTTTTGATGCCGAGCTTTTCGCAGAGCTCGAAGCACTTGTAGGCATCGGGATCGGTGAGCTTCCAGCCCTTGGAGGCGCCGTTCCACTCGGCCGTGTACATCTTCACACCCTTGACGTCGTAGGTCTCCTTCATGAAGTGGATGTATTCCAGCGCCTTCTCGCCATCGCGCGGATCGAAGGAGCCGTTGACGATGAAGCGGTCCGGGTAGCGCTTGGCGACCTCGGCGTTGCGCTCGATCGTGTTGAAACCGTTCTTGTAGAAGTCCTTCAGGTAGGTGGACTGGACGATCGCAACGTCATCCGGACCGTCGATGAACAGGTCGCGATAAAGATCGTCGGCGCTGTATTTCTCAAATTTGCCCTTCGGCCAAAGTTGCTCCCTCGGGCTCAGGTTTGTGTGATAGGCATAAAAGCAGTCGATGAACTGCTTGCCGTGGATGTTCCTCTGGTTCTCCGGGCTGCCGTCCCAAAAATGAGTGTGGCCATCGACCACGAAGATGTCCTTGCCTTCAGGTGTCCTGTACATTCTTGCCTCCGCAGTCGTCGTGTTGGTGGGGCGTTGTGTTGAAGGTTTCGGCGCGCCGCGTCCGGGCGGCGCGCCGGATCGTTGCTCAGATGTATTCGAAGACCTCGTCCATGTTCCCGAACAGGATCACCGTGTTGTCGTCGATGCGCACCATGCGGCCGTAGTGGGTGGAGGTGTTGACCTCGAAGATTTCGGCGGTCATCTCGCGACCCAGATATTCGCTGATCTCGTCCATCTTGAAGATCAGCTTGCCGTTGCCGTCGATGCGGATCATGGCTGGCTGGTAGGTAACGATGACTCCCGGCTTTTTGCCCATGAATTCGGCGATGGCGCGCGCCTCGACCGAGTCGTTCATGGTGACGCCGCACTGGTGCGAGATCGTCTGCTCGAAGGTAATGTCCTTCATCGATTTGAAGATGTTAGACTGCGAAGCGTCGCGTGCTGCTACTGACATGATGTGTTCTCCCCTATTCAGCGCTTGAGGCCGAGTTCGCCGAGGATCCGGCCAATCCGTTCCTCGGACTGGGCGCGAACGTCGGTGAACGAAACCGGCTTGGAATGCGGCATCGACCAGATCGGCTGCAGGCCGGCGGCTGCCTTGTCGGCGAGCGCGCCGTGCTTCTTGACCCAGCCCTGGAACAGCTTCCTGTTGGCCGCGCCGTGCGTCTCGTCGTTGGCGAGCAGGTAGATCAGGTCGATGGTGTTGGCGAGGTTGCGCTCGTAGTCGGCTTCGGCCGCCGAGATCACCGGCGGCGTGATGAAGTCGTGGTTGGCCGCCGCCGCCTGCATCAGGAAGCCGGAGCGGAACAGTTCGCCAACCAGCGGCTCGAAGACGATGTTGATGGCGAAGTACTGCTCCAGATAGTCGGCCATGCCCATGATGGTCTCGACCGCTTCGCGGGTGCCCTGCCACACGCCGTCCTCGAGCCAGTGCTTCTTGCCGAGCTCGTCGTCCCATCCGGCGATGTCCATGCCGATCTCGGCGAGATAGAGCGTGATGTCCTGGGCCAGCCGGAGCTTGTAGGAGGAATTGGTGAGCGTCGCATTGTTGATCATCTGCGTGTAGCCGTAGCGCTGCGCCTGCATGAGCGATGTGCCCAGGCCGAACTCGGCATGCTTCCAGGCTCCGAGATGCGCCTGCAGCAGCTTCGACCAGACCTTGTCGAAGGTCTTCGGCGCGCCGGCGCGGCGGGCGTTGGTGATGACGCTCTGCACCATCGTCTCGATCTTCGACTGGCGCTGGTAGTGCGTACGCTCCCACTCCTGATCGGGAGCCCGGAAGGCATGCCAGTTCGAGCTCCTGGCAGCCGTGTTGTCCTTGACGTAGGCGCCCTTGCCGTTCGAGAAGGAGATGATCCAGTCCTGGATCAGGTAGCGCTCGGGGTCGGGCTGCACGTCGACCGTGACATCCTCGTAATGGGTGGCGCGCTGGCCCTTCGGCTCGAAGTACCGATATTTCCGGCTGTCCGAATCGGCGAAGATCGCGGCTCCCGCGGCTCCCGATCCGACTGAACTCGACGTTGCTACCATTGTCTTCACTCCCTTGTTGCAGTTGCTTTGGTGTCGCTGGCTCCGGCCCACCTCAATGGGCCGGGGTGGCGCTGGACGACGTGGTGAACCGGTCGAAGAAGATGCGTTCGGTCTCGAACCCGTTCATGAACAGGACCGGCTGCAGCGCATCGATCATGGGCGGCGGACCGCAGGCGTAGACGTCGCCCTGCCCGTCGACCGCCAGCTGTTTGAGCTTGGCATCGACGCTCTGGTGCACGAAGCCGCGCTCGCCGTCCCACGCCTCGCCGTTGACGTGCGAGAGCACCGGGATGAAATTCAGCTCCGGGTGGCTTCCGGCGAGCTCGGTGATCCTGTCGAGATAGAACAGGTCGCTTGGCGTGCGCGCGCCGTAGAAGAAGTAGACGTCCCGCTTCTCGCCGCTCTTCAGGTGATCGTTGAGGATCGACCAGACCGGCGACATGCCGGAGCCGGCGCCGACAAGGATCAGGGGACCTTGCCGTTCTTCCCGCCGGAAGCAGGTTCCATAGGGTCCGACGACGGTGACCTCGGCTCCGACACGGATGCCTCCGGAATCGAGTTCCCCGGAAAACTTTCCTTCGGGGTATTTCTTGATGATGAAGGAGAGTTTTTGGGTTTGGTCCGGCGTATTTGCCATGGAGAACGAGCGCGTAATCGTCTCCCCTTTTTGCGTGGTGACCGTGATGTCGACATATTGCCCAGCCCAGAATTTCATCGGCGAGCCGAGTTCGATCTCGATGCCCCGGATGTCGTGGGTCAGATGCTCGAACTTCGAGATCCGGCCCTTGAACGTCTTCACAGCGATTGATTTCGCCAGAACCTCCTCGTCGTAGTTGAGGAGCTCGACCTGCATGTCGGAATAGGCAATCGACCGACACAACAGGATGTGTCCGCTATCCTTCTCCATGTCGTTGAGGGCAAAGGTCGAGTATTTCAGCATGTCGACTTCGCCTTCGAGCAGTACGCATTTGCAGGCCGAGCATTGCCCTTCCTTGCAGCCATGCGGCAGCGCGATGCCCTGGCGGAATGCCGCGTTCAGGATCGTTTCGCCGTTTTCGACCTCGAATTCGACGCCGACCGGCTCCAGGCGCACTGTGTGAGCGTCAGTCATTAGATTGGACTCCCGATAGCGAGTATCTTCACTGGTGCTCTTGGTTTCTGGCCGAGCGAGCCCTTGTAGCCAGCCGTCACCTTCCTCCAGTCGTCGGCGGGCGGACGCGTCCCGGTGACAGTGAAGACGGTTGCGGCGATTGCAGCCCAGGCCGCGATGGCGATGGGCAGGGCGAAGCGGGCGCGTGTCATGTTGACCACCAAGCGGTGGGCGGGCCGGCGGCAACCGGCCCGCCTGACCGTCAATTGAACGGCGTGATGGTGAAGCCGGCCCGATACTCGGCGAGGTGCTTCTCCCGATCGGCCGCAGACATGCCGCGAAGCGCCTTGAGCGGCGAGCCGAGGACGTTTCCGCGCACGTCGTCGAGCGTCCACTGCTGGTCGGCCTCGAAGCGCAGATGCGGCTGCGGGATCAGCGTCTTGCCGTCGGAGCGGACGAAGTTGAGGTCCTTGATGGCGTCGGCGAGATCCCAGCCGTCATAGAGCGTCTCCCACTCGCGCTTGCCGCTGAAGCGGCCCATCGCGGGCGTTGGACGGCCCTGGTACTCGTCGGCGAAGGCCTCGACGGCAGTCCAGCGGTCGAGCTCGTGGGCGAAGGTGTGCAGCTGCCCGTCGATCTCGTCGACCACGATGTCCTCGCGGATGAGGCAAGGCACCAGGCACGACCAGCAGCGGTGCGGATAGACGTAGCCGACGTCGCTGTTGAACAGCAGCACCTTTTCGCCCTTGCGGCTGAGCTTGGCGTACCACTTCCAGAAGTCGCCGAACTCGGCATACCAGCCCGGATACTTGTGCTCGAACCACTCGAAGTCCTTGTCGGTCTGGGCCTCGATGCGCCAGAAGTTGACCGGCCAGCCGACCGCGAAGAACTGACCGACCTTGTGGACGTAGTTCTTCTTGGTGATGCGCTCCCAGGCGGCCTGGACGTCGTCGTGGTGGACCTTGATGCCGTACTTCTCGAGCGGCAGCATGTAGGTGCGGTAGTAGTCCTCATAGATCCAGCGATGCCACATCTCCGCGTAAGACTCCTTGTTCTTGTCGCGGTTGGTTGTGCCATATTCGATGAAGGTGCCGATGGCGGCGTCGACGATGGCGTGGTTCTGCCAGAAGGCGTAGCGCAGGTCGCGCTCGAGCAGCAGATGGTTCTCCGGCTCCTTCAGCGCGGCCATCAGCAGCGAATGGCCGTTGCCGATGTGCCGGCTCTCGTCGGACTGCACCGACAGGAAAACGGTCGGCAGCGCATAGTCGCCGTTGCGGGCGGCCTCGGAAGGCATCGCGACGAAGAGGGTGTTGGTAAACGCCGTCTCGGCCACGACGGTCAGGTACATGCAGGCGGCCGTCATCGTGTCGCCAGTGATGAAGCCCTCGCCGAACTGGCGGCCGATGGTGGTTGCGTAACACTTGCCGAAGGCTTCTTCGGTGATGTCGAAGCCTGCCGGGTCGATGTAATTCTCCATGTACCACTTCTTCAGATTCATCTGGATGGTGGAGTGACGGAACTCATCGACCATCTGCATGGTGAAGCCGGTTCTGAGGTCCTCGCCCGGCGCCAGCCGCGCCACCATCGCCATCGAGCGGGCGGCGGAGATTTCCGGGAAGGGAATGATGGCGAGGAAGAGCTTCATCCATTCCACCCAGCGCGGCTCGACATTGCGGAACATGTCACCGCGAAGGGCAGCGTCGAGCGCGCCGTAGACGCGGTTGTCCTTCTCCTCCTGCATCGGGAAATAAGAGCGCAGCACCTGCTTCATCGGATCGCGCGGCGCCTTGGCGATCTTGTAGTCGGTCGGAAACGTCATCGCTTCCTGGACATAGGTCGGGTTCCAACCGAGGTCGGAAATCTTCTTCGTCGCCTCGCCTACGGAAATGCCGCGTTGCGAGGTGATCTTGTTGAGCGTCAGAGACGACATCGTCATAAGCCTCCACCAGGTTTGAGCCGCGGATCCCTTGATCCGGGCGTGAGACGGCACACAACGCCGCCAGTGAGAGTGCGAACGGCACGACAAAGGGTTGCGCATTCAGGCGCGACTCATCGTCGGGCTGTTCGAGTGGATCGCGGCAAAGGTTTCCGAGGTATCGGCAGCGCCCGGTGCCAACCGCTGCTGCGATGGGCGTACCGAAGCGGACCTGACCTGCTTCCTCCGTTCCTTCGTTCTTTTGGCACCGCAAAGTGCGATGGGCTTCTTATGCAAATGACAAAGCAAGCGCCGTGCCAGTTTTGAAAAAAGCCCAACGCCGGCCGTTCGAAACCAATCGCCGTTCACTTCGCCGCGAAACGCGGCAGCCAACTGTAACGTTATTTTACAGATGTAAATTACGCCTGTAATATTTATACTCAATTCGCATTTGCGAAATGCTTACTTAGCTCTCGCAGCATTCATAAAACAGATTTCATCTATTCAATTCTATCCTGTCTCTATTATTTTGAAGAGGCGGCCCATGCGGCTCAGCATTGGAGAGAGCCCATGCCTGATGAAAAGGACAGCCAAGGCCTGCCATCGCCAATATCCCGACAGCCAGACGACATCGCCGGCGATCTTGTCAGGCTGATGCCTCGCGATCTGGTCTTCGTCATGCGCTTCCTGGGCGAGAGCCAATTTCGCCTCCAGAGCCACTTTCAGGATTTCATCCGGGCCGAGCTTGCTGCCGGCGGCGTCACCGCGGTAACCCATCCGATGATCCATCTGTTCATCGAGAACCACGCGATCCTGCTGCGCGACTTCGTGTTTTCCGGCGTTTCGCTCTCGCGCCAGTTCCGTGTCGAGGAGATAGAGCGCCTCACCGGCGACACAACATCGGTGATGAGCGTCGACATCTGGGATCAGCTGAAGAGCCACATCGAGACCGCCGAAAAGCAGTTCCGGTCGCAGGCCGGCACACTGCCCGGATTGCTGGCGGCGTTCGAGCAACCGCCAGGACCGATGCGCGGAAACGAAAAATGAAGGAGCATCCGATGGGCCAAACCGAAAGACGCGACACGTTGCTCGCCCGCCGCCTCGATCTTGTCGCCACGGTCTCGGCGCTGACCTCGGAGGCGCAGCGGCTCAACCAGAAACTCTCCGGTATCGAGATGGACGTGCTGCGCCTGGAGCTCGAGATCGGCCGAAGCGGTCCAAACGTGCAACTGGTGCGAGACTTGCATGAAGCCGAGGAGAGCGCCGCGGCACTCAGACACGCATGCACGACGTGCGAGGAGCGCATCGCCGCCACCGAAGGCGACATCGACGACGTCGACCGCTGCCTGGCGGAGACCGGAAACTGACGAAGGGAAGGACCATGAACCAGCACGCGATACAGAACCTGACCTTGTTCGACCTGCTGGCCAGAAGCTGGCGCCGCCCGTCGGCGGTCGCCGACCTGCGCTTCAGCGCCGATGCCTCGGCTGTCGCCTTCACCGGCCTTGATGGGACGGTTGCCATAGCTGCGGTCGCGGACCAGGAGCCGCCGGAATCGCGGATCAGGGTGAGCGGCGACCTTGGCCAAACGACGATCCGCCCCAGGGAAAGAGCACCGGCACCATTGATAACTACCGCCGCGCTGGGAGAAGGCGATGTCCCGCTCGCAAGCTACCTTGGGTCCGGCTTCATGGTCGGAACGGCGGCCGGCAAAGTGGTGCATCTGGCAGCGGACGGCACTGTGATGGAGACGCTGGTCAAGATTGACGGACCGGCCGTCGCCTTCGATTACAGCCCTCGGACGGCCATGACAGCTGTCAGCAATGGGCAGGACATCTTCCTGTCGCGCGGCGGAAGCGCCGCAACAAAGCTGCACCACGGTGCGACCCCGCCCGCCGATGCGCTGGCCTTTTCGCCAGGCGGAAGGCGCCTTGCCTGCAGCTTGGACAACCGGCTATCGATCTGGATGGTCGAAAGCGAGGCCACCGCGATACGTGATTTCGCCTTTTCGTCGCGCCCGGTATCGATCCGATGGAGTGGCGACGGCACCTGGCTGGCCTGCGGGCTCGAAACCGGAGGCTTTGCCCTGGTCAGCATGACTGATGGCCGGGCTGAGATCGTCTCGGGATTTCCAACGCCGGTCCGTACAGTGTGCTGGAGCCTGCCAGAGAACGCTCTGTTTGCATCGGGCGCCTTCCGGATCGCCGGTTGGTCGATGACTGCGCCGCCGCTTGAAGGAGACACCTCTGGCGCGCTGGAGACAGGTCGCGCCGGGCTGGTGCCGGTCGAGACAATGGCCGCGCATCCGCAGAAGAGACTGGTTGCGGCCGGCTATGCCAACGGCCGGATCACCATCGCCCAGATCGGCGCGCGGGACGAACTCCTCGTCAGGCCAATGGGCAGCGCAGTAACCGCGCTCGACTGGTCCGGTGACGGACGCCACCTGGCGGTGGGTGCCGTCGATGGTACCGTCGCGATCGTCACCTTTCCCGCGCAGATGTTCAAATAGGCCAATGCAGGCCGCTAACAACAGGAGAAGAGAATGCAAACCGAACTCACCCCCGAAGACAGGAGCAAGGATGAATTCTTTGAACGGCTCGCCAATTTGTCGGAAGAAATGGTGGCAAAGCACGGCAAGGACTTCAGCATGGGAGCCCTTGTGCTCGCCGCCCGATGGATTGCCGAGAACCGTGTTGGTCAATTGAAGACCAACTAGACCAACGAGACTGTCCGCTCGTCGTGCCTTGAACGACCGCATCTAGGTGCAAATCGCCTGGGACTCGGAGCCAAAGAGGTTCGCATTTGGTAGACGAAACACGGCTGCTTGAGTGTCCCGGCATGCGGCGCGAAGCTGCCCAAGAGGTCAGAGAGCATTGCGCATCCATGCCGCCGATCAGATGGAGAACCACTCGCCATAATGCCGCGATCTCATACCGTCCACATCGTGGAGTGGAGCAGAGCTTGCATGTGCTCCGGCAAATCTAGTTCGCCGCGCGCCTCGATCTCGAGAAGATATCGTGCCTTGGCAAAGCGATCGCCTTGCGTGGCCACGGGAAAGGCGCAGATGGAGATCAGCGCCCTCTCCTCTTCTCGGCTGGCCTCATCGTAGTCGCGGCTGTTGCTACCCGTTTCATGGACGGCTTTGTTGAACGCTCGTATGCCGTCTTATGCGCGTTGATCAACGCTCGCAGTTCGTTCGACGGTTCTCCTTCTCGACGCGGTGCCTCGGTGGCGAGTGCCGTGGCTGATGCGGTCAAGGCGACAACGGTGGTGCCCGACTGGAAGAGCACGGTGCGACGGCTGATCCTGGACGTAGGAAACGCTCCTCTCATTTCAGAACAGCACGTAGCAGCTGTCCTCGATCGTGGGACTCTAACATGGCGGTTGGCGCATTTATGTCAGGATGAAAGCCCCGGGAGACTCTTACTGAGCGAGGATGTGTTGAAAACGATGGGAAGAATCGCATCGCCAACTGGAGTGTCGCTGTACCAGTTGCTCGGAACGTTCAGATCGCACCTTGCAATGGTTGAATGCTGGCCGGCGCCTTTTTGCCGACGAAAACACCGAACTATCCGAGAGTTTGGCTCGCCAGAGCATAGGTCTTCGGCATAGCCGCGCCTGCGACGGCAAAATCGGCGAGCCGTTTGCCCAGCGACATGGTCAGCACCGTGTCGAAGACCGGCATGCCGCTGTGCGACAGGAAGGCAGCGAAGTCGCCATTGTCCATATGCGTATCGATCCTGAGGAAAGATCCTGAATGGTCGACCACGTGCGGCCGGACGACGGCCACGGCGTCGACGTCGCTTTCCGCCACGACCGGTCCCACGACATGGCCCCGCCCGAACGGGCGACATAGCGCGAAGGCTTTCAGTCTGCCGCCCTTGAAAAGACCATAGCCGGCCGAGTGCGCGAAGAGCTTTGCGATCAGCGCCGCGCGCCTGACGCCAAATCCCGCCGCATCGAGCGTGATCGCCGCGGCAATGTCGCCTTCGCCCAAAGTCCGGATATCGCCCCTTGTCTCCGCCAGTCTACCCATCGTCTCCGCACGGGCGATGCCCTGGCATTGGTAGACGGTCTTCTCCGGCTGGAAATCGAGCGAAAGATAGAGCCGTCTTGCCGCTCGTGTTGCATTGAGGCGCAGATCGCGCCCGGCGACCTTTTCGAAGACCCGCTTCATCAGCCATTGTCCCGCGCCGAGCGTCTGCAGTCGCGGCGAGGTGATGACCATGCCCACGGTGGCGAAATCGGTGCCGTGCGCGAACCACATGGCCGAACCGAGAACGCGGCCGATCTCATCGAGCGCCACGAAGCCGCGCCCCGATTCGCGCAGGAACTGCCAGTCTTCGGCCCGGTGCGGCCATCCGACGGACAGGGAGTGCCCGTGCAACCGATCGAGCTCGATGCCCTCGATGTCGCCGATGCGCATCGAGAAGGTATCGATTTTCAAGCTTCCGGACGGCTTCAATGCCATGCCCCTGAAAGATTGCCGCACTAGAGATGACGCGTCGATGGTCACCCTCTCTCCGCCAACGCTAAACAAGCAGACCGGTAGGATTTGCTCGAAAGCCGCGCGCCAACGCTAGATTCAACTGAAACACTTCCGCTTTCGGCACGCAATCGCGAAAGAACGCGCACATCTTCTCCCGAAATCTAGCAGCTTACGGTCGCCCACACCGATCCGGCGACCCGAAATGTCTTAAGGGCTGGAATGGACGTCTTCGACATCCTCGACCGTCTCGTCGCCTTTCCATCGGTCGCCGGCGAGCCGAATGGCGACATCGCCGGCTGGATCGAGGCCCATCTCGCGCAGCACGGAACGCAAGTCAGCCTGCTCCAAGGGCCTGAGGGCGATCGTTTCAACCTGTTCGCAACGATCGGCCCCGCCGATGTGCCGGGCTTCATCCTGTCCGGCCACATGGACGTCGTCCCCGCCGGCGAGCCACATTGGAGCTCGGCTCCTTTCACGCTGCGCCGAGAAGGCGAACGGTTCTATGGACGCGGCACCACGGACATGAAGGGGTTTCTGGCAGCGGTGCTCGCGGCTGTGCCTGCACTGACGAAACTGCGCCTGGCCAGACCGATTCATCTCGCCTTTTCCTATGACGAGGAGGTCGGATGCCGCGGCGTGCCGCATTTGATCGCGCGCCTTCCCGAACTTTGCGCGAAACCGCTCGGCGTCATCGTCGGCGAGCCGAGCGGCATGCGCGCCGTGCGCGGCCACAAGGGCAAGGCGGCGGCTCGGGTGACGGTCAACGGGCGGTCCGGCCATTCATCGCGGCCTGATCTGGGGCTCAACGCCATCCATGCCATGGCCGCTGCGCTGGGCGCGGCCGTCAGCGAAGCCGAGCGGCTGACGTGCGGTCCGTTCGACCCCGCCTTCGAGCCGCCCTATTCCTCGCTGCAGGCGGGCGTGGTGACGGGTGGGCAGTCGGTCAACATCATTCCAGACACCTGCACGCTGGACCTGGAGGCCCGCGCCATACCCGGCGTCGACCCGGCCAGCCTGCTCGCGCCGGTCAGGGCGCGAGCCGAAGCCCTTGCGGTCGACGGCTTTCGGATCGAGTGGACGCCGATGAGCGCCTATCCGGCGCTGTCGCTGCCGCAGGACTCGAGCCTGGCGGCACTGTTGGCCGAGCTGACCGGCGAAGCGCCGCTCGCCGCCGTCAGCTACGGCACGGAGGCCGGACTCTACCAGGCCGCCGGCTTCGATGCGATCATCTGCGGCCCGGGCGACATAGGTCGCGCCCACAAGCCCGACGAATACATCCTCGCCAGCGAGCTCGCCGCCTGCCAGCGATTGATCGAGGCGCTGGGCGCCCACTGCGCGGCTTGAAGGGGAACGGGGATGACCTTCCTGTTCAATTCCGATGCGCGCCGCGGCGCGGTCTTCGCAGAGGCCTTCGCCGAGGAACTGCCGGACATCCCCTTCACGACGAATGCAGCAACAGTCGATCCCGACGCCGTACGCTATCTCATCACCTGGACTGCGCCGGAAGACCTCGCGCGCTACAGGAACCTGGAGATCCTGTTTTCCATCGGCGCCGGCGTCGACCAGTTCCGCCTCGATACCGTGCCGGAACAGGTGAAGATCGTGCGTACGATCGAGGAAGGCATCGTGCGCATGATGCAGGAATATGTGACGCTTGCCGTGCTTGCGCTCCACCGCAACCTCCCTGGATATCTGGCACAGCAACGCGCTGGCGAATGGCGCGACATACCGCAGCTTCAGGCCGCCTTGCGCCGGATCGGCGTGCTCGGCCTCGGGCAGCTCGGCCAGGCCGTCCTTGATCGCCTAAAACCTTTCGGCTTCCCGCTCGCTGGCTGGAGCCGCTCGCCGCAGCGGATCGAGGGCGTGACCTGCCATCATGGCCGGCCCGGGCTGCAGGAGATGCTTGCGGCCAGCGACATTCTGGTCGGCCTGCTGCCGCTGACCGAGGAGACACGTGGCTTCCTCAATGCCGACTTGTTCGCGAAACTGCCCGAGGGCGCGGCGCTCGTCCACACCGGCCGCGGGCCGCAGCTCGACCACGAAGCGCTTGTCGCGGCGCTCGACAGCGGCCATCTGTCGGCGGCGATGATCGACGTCACCGATCCCGAACCACTGCCCTCCGGCCATCCGTTCTGGGCGCATCCGAAGATCATCCTGACCCCGCACATCGCCAGCGTCACCCAGCCGGCGACCGCCGCCCGCGCCGTCATCGAAAACATCAGACGCCACCGCGCCGGTCTCGATCCCATCGGGCTCGTCGAGCGGTCGCGCGGCTATTGAAGTCCAAAACCGAAAGGCCATGCTTTGTCCCTGCTCAAATCCGTCGACACCAATCCGAACTTTTCGCCACGCGAATCCAAGGCATTGCCGGAGCGGCTGATTGCCGGCGACCCTGCCTTCAAGACCTGGGCGCAGGATGCCGCGAAGGACGACTTGGTCCATACCGGCGTCTGGGAGGCGACACCGGGCGAGACGCGCTCGATCAAGGGCGAGACATTCGAGTTCTGCCACATCCTCTCCGGCGTCGTCGAAATCACCCCCGATGCCGGCCAGGCGGTGACCTACCGGGCTGGCGACAGCTTCGTGATGAAGCCGGGCTTCACCGGGGTCTGGAAGACGATCGAAACGGTGCGCAAGATCTACGTGACGGTCGGCTGAACGGTCGGCGCAGTTTCAAGGGCAGCGACAGATTTTGCCGTCGCGTGCGGCCGGCACGCAACAATCGTCCGCAGCGGTTCGCCGAACGATGCATGCTGCTTGCCCGCCCGCGCTAGGCTGCGGCCAACGCTAGGTGGTTGCCCATGAGCCTGAGCTTCGATCCGAACACGGTTCCCCTTCCCGTCGGCCATTTTGTCGGCGGGGAAATGATCGCGGCCGAGGGCGCGATCGAGATGCGCCGGCCGTCGGACGGCAAGGAATATGCCGCCTGCCCCGTGGCCGGCGCCGACATGATCGACCGTGCGGTGGAGAGCGCCAAGGCGGCGCTGAAGGCCAGCAACTGGGGCGGCGTCCGGCCGCGCGAGCGTACCAGGGCGCTCCAGGCCTGGGCCGACCTGATCGAGGCCGAAGCCGCAACGCTGGCGAGGATCGAAGCGCTGTGCTCCACCCGTCCCGTCGGTCAGCTCATCGCCGGCGACATCGCGGTGACGGCCGAGCAGATCCGCTTCTTTGCCGAGTTCGCGGACAAGGAAGGCAGCGAGCTCGTGCCGACCGACGACGCCAGTCTCGGCATGATCATGAGCGAGCCCTATGGCGTGGTCGGCGCGATCACCC
>NZ_RZOJ01000090.1:0-17191 GCF_003998845.1 Mesorhizobium sp. M4A.F.Ca.ET.022.05.2.1
AGGCTACCAGGCGCATCTCTTCCCTTCCGAGGTCGGCGACAAGGACAGGACGTTATCGGATTTGATCCGCGCGGTCGCGGTTGCCGGCTTTGCGGCGGGCAACATCATGCTGCTTTCGGTCTCGGTCTGGTCCGGCGCCGAAGGTGCTACCCGCGACCTGTTTCACTGGGTCTCGGCGCTGATCGCCATTCCTGCCCTCGCCTTCGCCGGCGGCATCTTCTTCCGTTCGGCCTGGAATGCTTTGCGCCATGGCCGCATGAATATGGACGTGCCGATCGCGGTCGGTGTTTCGCTCGCCTACGCCATGAGCCTCTACGAGACGATCAACCATGGCGATCACGCCTATTTTGACGCGTCGGTATCGCTGCTGTTCTTCCTGTTGATCGGCCGCACGTTGGATCACGTGATGCGCGAACGTGCCCGGACCGCTGTGAAAGGCCTGTCCCAGTTGGCCGCACATGGCGCCATGGTGCTGCGCAGCGACGGCGCGCGCGACTATTTGCCGGTCGGCGAGATCGAACCAGGCATGCGGTTGTTGATCGCAGCCGGTGAGAGGATCCCCGTCGACGGCAAGATCATCCAGGGAACGTCGGATCTCGACTGCTCGCTGGCCTCAGGCGAAAGCACGCCGAAAAACGTGGCGCCGGGCGAAGCAGTTCAGGCCGGCGTGCTCAATCTTACCGGCCCGCTGACGATTGAGGCGACAGCCGCCGCGAAGGATTCGTTTCTGGCGGAAATGGTTCGTCTTATGGAAGCCGCAGAGGGCGGCCGCGCGCATTATCGCCGGATCGCCGATCGCGTTTCAGCGCTCTATGCCCCGGTGGTTCATCTCACAGCCTTCGCGACGTTCCTTGGCTGGATGGCGGTGACCGGCGACTGGCACCGGGCGATAACCATCGCCATTGCCGTTCTGATCATCACCTGCCCGTGCGCGCTCGGCCTCGCCGTACCGATCGTTCAGGTGGTCGCCGCGCGGCGCCTGTTTGAGAACGGCATCATGGTAAAGGACGGTTCTGCCATGGAGCGCCTGGCGACGATTGATACAGCGGTGTTCGACAAGACCGGAACGCTCACGCTCGGCCAGCCCCGGCTGGTCAATGCATCGTCGATCGATCCGGCCATGCTGGCAGTCGCGGGAGACATGGCTACGCATTCCCGCCATCCTTTTTCAAAGGCCATAGCCGGTTTTGCCCATCCCGGCGGGCAGTACAAATTTGATGCCGTCACCGAGCATCCAGGGTTTGGAATCGAAGCCACTGGAGCCGGAAGCACCTGGCGGCTAGGCCGACGCGGATGGGCTGGATGGAGAGCCCGGACCGGTGGTGAAGGCAAACATGGCGGAACCGTGCTGACAAAAGACGGGTTCATTGTCGCGACCTTCGATTTTGAGGACGCGCTGCGCGCAGACGCCAAGGCGGCGATCGGGCAATTGAGCCATGCCGGGGTGTCAGTGGAAATGCTGTCGGGCGATACTGCGGGTGCCTGCGGTGAAGTCGCAGAAATGCTGGGTGTCAAGGACTTCGTTCCGTGCCTGCTGCCATCCGGCAAGGTCGAGCGCATCGAGACCCTGGCGAAAGACGGACACAAGGTTCTGATGGTTGGCGACGGCCTCAACGACACGCCGGCGCTCAGCGCGGCGCATGTCTCGATCGCTCCAGCTACCGCCGCCGACATTGGCCGCAATGCCGCCGACTTCGTATTCCTGCGCGAAAGCCTTCTGGCAGTGCCTCTCGCGCTGGACGTCTCGCGCAAGGCGGGACACCTGATCCGCCAGAACATCGCGATTGCGATCGTCTACAATGCGGTGGCAGTACCAATCGCCATCCTCGGGCACGCCACGCCTTTGTTAGCGGCGATTGCCATGTCTGCCTCATCGGTGCTTGTTATTGGAAACGCATTGCGCTTGCACGGCTTCGGGGCGAATGCGACGCTGCAAGTTATTCAAAAAGTCGGACGCTCCGCAGTCAGCTATTCGGCATAATCCTCGTGACGACGTTGCTCTATCTCATACCAGTGGCCCTTTTTCTGGGTGCACTGGGTGTGTCCGGCTTCGTCTGGGCATTGCGAAGCGGTCAATACGAAGATCTCGACGGAGCCGCCGAGCGGATACTAATTGATCGGGACGACAAACCGGAACGCTGATTTCAATCCGCTGTGCATAAGATGCGCGGATCGCGCTCGTCAGTCGAGCCGGCTCGGTCGGGAACAAGCTGTCCATGCTCCATGCTCCATGCTCCATGACCATCTTGACCTAAGCTGCACACTACATTTGTGAAAAGCCTCTGTCGTGCGAAGGACTGCCTCCCATTGCACCCAGTATGAGGCGGCTGATGCCACGAGAGTACCTCGCGTGGCCGGACGAGAGCTTGGCCATGTGCGCACGGGTTCCAAAGTGGAACGTCACGGTCGATCACCTGACCGTGAACCGCCAGTGCCGATTGGTCATGTCTGGCTGATCCAGATCAGGGTCATACTCATCGGTGTGTTCTATTGACCAGTCTTCGACGGAGAAATGCATGACTTACGGAAAGATTGGTCGTCATTATCAGCACCTTCACGGTTCTGGGTTTTCTGTCGTGTGGTCGGCCATGCCTTGTGCTTACGGCGCAGCCATTAGCTGACCGGCGTCGTGTGTATCTCGCTTGCTGGCTGACCATCCGCGTGGCTGCGCGGACACGGGGGCCGATCAACAGCTTTCGCCTTTGATGGGTTGTGTGCGTCGAAAGTGGCCTTCTTTGGGCTGACTTCGTAGAAATGTTCCAGGGCTCGCATCCAGCGCCGAAGATCCTCGTGATGTCAACGTGCTGCGGAGCATCATCGGGGTTGGGACGTGCGTTTTCGAGATCGATCAACCGTCCGAAGTTGATCATTGGTTCGAGTGACGCGCGCTATTTCGACGACTATGTCGCCGCGTGGGCTTTGCTCTATCGGCGACTGAATTGCAAGGACATCGACATCGAAGCCATGCAGCAGGTTCTTGATGAGATATGCGCGGTCGTGGATAAAAGTTTCCGCTACCTTGGCTGGGATGACGAGAGAGAGCGCTACGTTCGATACCCTCGCAAGAGAGCCCGCTTCGACGTCGTGGAGCGTGAGTAGTATGCGCAAGGGTTCCAGGTGGAATGTGGCGATCGATGCGGCGCGGCCGTGGCTGACCAGCGTCGCGAGTGTCTCGCTTGCTGGCGGCGATCTGCGCGGCTGCGCGGCCAAAGGGCGGGATCGGTTAGCCGCATCCACCTCTGAGCGCTTTGAGTGCTTCGTTGCCGATCGATGCGAATCTCCCGGCCCAGCGCCTTTAGGCAATGCGGCGGCCACGGAGCTCATGTCACTCGGCTCAGTTCCACCGTTACACGAGGATAGGCGACCGGATGGCGGCACGCTGATGGGCTCTGACGATAATTTTGACATCGTTGTCGTTGGAGCCGGCCCGGTCGGCCTTTCGTTCGCTGCGTCGCTTGCCCAAAGCGAACTCAAGGTGGCAGTTGTTGAACAGAACACATTCGATAGTCTGGCGAATCCGGCTTTCGATGGTCGCGAAATCGCGCTGACCAACGCTTCGATCAGAACCCTTCGCGAGCTCGGCGCCTGGGATGTCATCCCGGCTTCGGACAAATCAGCACTTCAAGGCGCGCGCGTGCTCAACGGCTCGAGCGCATTCGCTCTTCGTTTCGATCCTCCCAGCAACTCTGGAGAACCGCTGGGGGTTTTGGTTCCAAATTGCCGGATCCGCGAGGCGCTGTTCAAAATCGTCCGCTTGCAGGATCGCGCCCGGCTGTTGTGCGGCCACTCGGTCGTCGATGCAACAAACAGCCAAGAAGGAGCAGTCGTAACGCTCTCTAATGGCGCGCGTTTAACTGCTCGGCTGGTTGTTGCCGCGGATTCGCGTTTGTCCGCCACGCGTGATCTGCTAGGCATCGGCGCCGATATCAACCGGCTTGGCCACTCGATGCTGATTTGCCGAGTGAGGCACGAGCGCGCCCACCACCAGATCGCCATCGAATGGTTCGATCACCATCAGACGATAGCGATGTTGCCCCTCGCGGAGGGCATGTCGTCGCTGCTGCTCACATTGCGCTCAAACGAGGCCTATAGACTGCTTGCCTTCGATGATGATTTGTTCCTGTCGGAGTTGACGAAACGGTGTCGAGGGCGCCTTGGAAAAATGACCTTGGCAAGCAAGCGCCACACCTATCCGCTGGTCACGACCTGGGCGCACAAATTCCGGGCGCCGAGCGCCGCACTCATCGGCGACGCTGCCATCGGCATGCACCCGGTGACCGCTCACGGATTCAACATCGGTCTCAGCAGCCAGAAGCAACTCGCCCGTGGAATCATGACTGCGTGCCGCGACGGCCGCAATGTTGGCGACCCCGACATGCTGCATATATACGAAAGGCGGCTGCGCCTGTCGGCGGCGCCGCTCTACCATGCAACGAACATATTGATTGGACTCTACTCCAGAGACCACCTGGCGGCACGGCTTGCAAGGCATCTGGGGCTTCGCTTTGCCCAACATGTTCCCCTTGTCCGGCATGGGATATCGGCGGAGCTCCAGCGGTGATACTGCACCAGCAGTCGCATTTTTGCGCGTGCTGGGCGAGCGATGGGAGAGAGTGCATGATGCACCGGAGTAATCCTGCTCCCCGACGCTGATCTCCGATTGAAGAATTAACCCGTCCTTCAGGGGGGCTGCATAGGCTGCGGACAAGCAGGAGTAAGCAAGCTGACCCGTCCAGCCTTGGAAAAGAAGATCCGCTGGAGGCGAGAATCCTTCAGGACCAGCTCGCTGATCTGAGGGCAGGCCTTTTCGTCTCAATGCCGATAAGCATTGTGCTGTCCGGGCTGATTTTGACCGTGCAGGCCCTTTCCGGGAACGGTCTTGCTGGCGCGGCCTGGTTTTCGGTCGTTAATGCGATAAATGCCGCCCGCCTTGCACTCGCCCGTCATCAGCTGAAGGAACCCGGAGTCCAGGATGATCTGACACGGGTTTGGCTGCGGCTTCGCTGGTTTGGCAGGCTTGCTCTTCTGGCGGGATTCACCTGGTCATTCCTTGCCATCCTAACGGCTGGATACACGACGTCTCAAGCATCGCTGCATCTAATAATTCTGGCGGGCATTTCAGCTGGCGCGGTCACGTACGGCAGCTCATATGCTGCGGCAGCGATATGCTTCATCACACCGCCACTCCTCATTGCCGCCGCATGTTTGCTGACGAAGGGAGCCCCGGAAAACTACATTCTGGCTTTTGCCGTCCTGCTTTTCGAGGGCGGCCTGGTTCGATCCTCGTTCGTTGGACAAGCGCGCTTCCGTGACGCGAGCCGCCTGAGACATCAAGCCGAGCGGCTTGCCGCGGAAATGGAGCGCAATTCCAGGGAGGACCATCTTACCGCGCTCCTCAACAGGCGGGGCCTCGAACATGCAATCGATCAGTTTGAGAACACCGATGGACCCTTTGTGGCCATGCTGATTGATCTGGACGGGTTCAAATCTGTCAACGGTACCTACGGTCACAGAACGGGTGACGAGCTGCTTGCCAGGATCGCCCGCCGAATAGAGGAAGAAGCACCGGAGGGCTCAACGCTCGCCCGCATCGGTGGGGATGAATTCGTGCTGGTTTTTTCTTCGCGAAAGAATTCTCCTTCTCCCACCAATCTCGCGTCCAATCTCATAGCCAAGCTTGCTCGCCCCTATCCTGGGATCGCATCCGTCCGCATTGGAGCGTCTATAGGAATCTACTTGGCTGAAAACCCCGGACTGACGGAAATGTTGTTGCGGGCCGACATCGCCCTTTACACAGCTAAGCGCCGCGGCAGGAATGAATTTTGTCTGTTCGGTGCCGAGCTAGCCCGGGAACTGCAACGCCGCCAGTCAATCGAACGCGATCTTCATTCGGCGATAACGATGAGAAGCTTGGTCGCTTGGTTTCAGCCAATCGTAAGACTCGAAACTGAAGCGTCGTCGGTTTTGAAGCCTTGCTAAGATGGTCTCACCCGCTTCACGGTCCCATTTCTCCGCCCGAGATCATGACAGCGGCACGCGAAACTGGAATGCTTCAGCTGCTAACTCAAACGGTATTCGCCGACTGTTGCGCTCTTATCGAGGGCTTGGTCAAAGCTGACCGTCGTGATGTTCGTGTGGCGATGAATGTTTCACCGCGCGAGTTGGAAGCTGGCGATATTGACGAGATGATTCTTAATGGTCTGGCGGCAAAAGACCTCCCTGCAACGATGTTCGACATCGAGATTACCGAAGAAGCCCCAGTGGATCCGGACAGAGTGGATGAAAAGCTCGGCCAGCTTTCACATGCTGGCATTTCTATCGCGCTCGAGGACTTCGGCACCGGTTTTTCGACGTTGGCATCGCTCAAGGACAGTCGGATCAGGAAAGTGAAAATAGATCAGGGCTTCATTCGCGGCTTAGCCAAGTCCCGGGAGAATCGGCTGCTTGTCAAAGCGGTGATTGACCTTGGTAGGACGCTCGGGATCGAGGTCATGGCCGAGGGCGTTGAAACAGAGGCAGATCGGCAAACTCTGTACAAGCTTGGCTGCAGAACCGCGCAGGGCTTCCTGTTCTCTAAGGCAGTGCCTCTCCATTTGGCACTTGATTCGGTAGTAAAAGAGCACGCGAAGGAGTTGTGACCGGCCTCTCCGTCCGTGCTGCTCGCGGAACTTTCATGTGGGGTGGACCTGACGCGCGAAAGCCGTTTCGGACGGTAGAGTTATTACGGGGGCGAAACTGAGCACGTGGTTTGGATAGCAGCAATCCGGTCCACCGGCGCACATGCAGCGGCTTCATACAAGCGTTCAAGTTGCGAGATGAGCTTGAGTGAACGACGTCGGAGAATTGCGTCCCTTGGACGCTGGTTTCGCGGTTCCCGTAGGATTCGATTACGGGAAGCGTTCTTGGCTGCTTCTCGGCTCAGCGCTCATCTGGATGAACAACGTACCCGCGGTCAAGGTTTTCGCGACCTCAACCCAGTCACCATCCCGCAACAGCAGCGGTCGGGTCCTGATCAAGCGCTCAGCCTCAGCACAGGTGCTGGAGCAACGGTAGAGCGCGGAAAACGTGTATCGGAATGCGCTGGCTCACCATAGGAAGCTGCCACGGCATGTCGAATGTCCCCAGGGGGCGGGACCGTTCCCTTGCATTTGTCTCGATGACGGGCTCTCAAAGCTAAAGCCAAGAGAGCTTTATAAAAATCGCACCCGATCGGCTGCGCAACGACGACCAGCTGAGGCCCGATCGGGTGCTAAGGTCGTGCCAAAAAAGGCGCGTCACTGTCGCATTTCTAGCCGGCTTGCGATCGGACGTCATCTCTTGGCGATCGTTGCCCCTTCTCTCAAATGCGCTTAGCGGCGCCGACGGCGAATAGCGCAAGCTTTTCCACCCGTTTCTACTCCACTACCGAGACTCGTCACCAACCTCCTTTTATTCGCTTCCATATGGCCCATCCTGTCTCCAATCGAGGAGGAGCGCGAACATGGGCCAAGCCGTAGAACGTCTCAGTCTCGGGAATTCTTCTGCTCGCCAAACTGCCGTTGTCACCGGCACCATATTTGGCAGGGTGACAGTGAACGACAAGATATCAGGCGTTCTTGTCTGGGCTGAACTATGCTTGCAAGCCATAACCCAAAAATCGCCGATCCCTTTGAATTCGAGCCGGATGAATGGGTGTTTCAAAATTTTTGGCGGTTTTAGGCAGAACCCTCCGATGGCCCGCGTACCGGTCAAGCTTCGTGAGCACTTTAGGTTCGTCGATCAGGCATAGGTTTGTATCCCATGCCACATGCTGGCCGTTTGCCTAGTTCGGAAGCCCTCGAGAGGCGTTGCTCGTCTTGGTATGGCGTCGCCCCTTTTTCCGATCCATCGGCCACGGAGCTAGAATGCTGTCTAGCTGTTGCCGCCTACTTGGTCATCCGGCATGGAGATGCCTATATACCGACCTTCGAAAGGCTGGAATACGAGGTCGAACAAATGCGGCGGAAGCTCGGAAATCGCGAGCGAGCGCAGCGCGTGCTGGCCACGCTCAACCTAAATGGCTCGGACAGCTGGAGCCGTGAGGTTGGTTCTCAAGGCCTGGATGGCGCCGCAATCACATTCGCCCGGGCGGGGTAAAAGCGATTTTTTGAAGCCACTCGCGCTTTTGCGCTAACGAAGGTCCCGCGCCGTATTTGGGCCGGATCCATTTGTGGCCCATCAGAGAAGCAATTACCTTCTCCGGCGCCTCAACTGCCGTCAGCCGGTCCTCGAAAGTGTGTCGCAGGCTATAAAGACTATGCTCGGAAGTCGGCAGAAGTTCCTTGCTGGCGAGCACCTTGTTGACGAGCGCTGAAAGTGACGCGGCCTTGTCGCGATAACGAGGAAAGCCGTCCGGATGGAGCTTGATGGCTGCAAGTGCGCCGCCAACCAAGGGAATGTCACGGGCTGAATGACCGGTCTTCAAGCGACGGCCATTGGGGCGCACCCGCACATGCGGGATTTCTTGATCGAGGTGGATTGTTTCGGTGGTGAGGTTTGCCGCTTCAGAAAGCCTGAGTCCGGTATC
Source organism: Mesorhizobium sp. M4A.F.Ca.ET.022.05.2.1 (assembly GCF_003998845.1). Lineage (NCBI taxonomy): Bacteria > Pseudomonadati > Pseudomonadota > Alphaproteobacteria > Hyphomicrobiales > Phyllobacteriaceae > Mesorhizobium > Mesorhizobium sp. M4A.F.Ca.ET.022.05.2.1. The sequence goes on from NZ_RZOJ01000090.1 coordinate 8,546, forward strand.
GGCAATCACATAGATTAGATGGCGGGCTTCGTCATTGAGTCCGTCGAGCGCGCCTTCAGCGAGTATCTTCTCCTGAATGAACTCCGCTGTGAACGCAGCGCGTTGCCCGGGGACGGCGCCGGAAAGACGCAGGTTTCGAAAAACCGGCTCCAGCTTGAGCTGGTGAGTCAGATCGACGACGCGCAGCATTTTCGAAACATGGCCGATGTCCTTGTTGGCCGTACCGATATCAAGTCCATCCTCAACGATCCGCTTTTGCCACCACTCGCGGAACGCGATTGCGTCGTCCCGAGTGAGGCTTGCGATCTCCTTGTCGCCAATGACTCCAACCAGATTGGCAACTGCGCGCTTTTTGGGGTTACGCCATTTCTTGATTTGGTTAGGCGACATGGTCAGCAAGTTCTGTTGCTCGATCGTCTCGAATTCCTTGATAAGACCGCTCAGGCGGACCGCTGGCCGCTTCTCCCCACCCATGACGGCCGAGACGTCCTGCGCGTCCTCGATCGATTTTTTGTCGAGGAGCAGCTTGATACGGGCCATGAGTTCGTCGAGCGGCCCCGCTGCTAGTTCCTCGTTAGAGCGATAGGCCAATCCAAATGACCGCGCGCGCTTCCTCGCGGCTTCGAAACGCAGCCCCGCCTCGGCGGATTGGCCTTCCCGCAGTCTACGCCAATACGCCTCCAGCCCCGCGCCGAGGCTTTGCACTGCATCTCGCGCCCGTACACCGCGGGGATCGTCAGCCACGGCGACGCCCGTGGAAATGCGTACTAGGCAGCGGCGATCAAACGCCGCGAATTCCTTCGGCACCCTGCGGACGAGATACCAGATGCCTTCACGTTTATGCGGCTTTGGCGCTGCGGAACGTCGCATTATCTTTCTCTAATGTTACACAGTTTGTTACACAGTCTAAGATAAGTTTCGCTTCGCGCTGGTCAAGCGCAACAAGGAAGCTTTTGAAAGGAAACGATTATTATGGAAGCTAAATGGCGGAGAGGGAGGGATTCGAACCCCCGATGCCCTTGCGAGCATGCCGCATTTCGAGTGCGGTGCATTCGACCACTCTGCCACCTCTCCGCGGTCATGGTCGGCCGTTGCCGGCGCGGCGCACTAGATAACGACTGGACGTAAAGGTTACAAGGCCAAATCTGCCGGATGAGCGGCTTCTTTGACGCGGTGTCGATTTGGTCACGGCCAGGCGGCTCCGACGGGCCGGCAGACGGCCAGTCCGCGAGCGTCATGGTCCGCCTCGCATACGGGCGGCAGCCGGCCCAGGCATCGCGAACTGCCGGACGTTCATGGTGTCGGCTGCTTGCCTTGACTTTGACCGGACCTTCGGTTAGGGAACGCGCGCAATCGGCGTGGAGGGTTCTTCCGCGCCGCTTGTTTTTTGAACCCGCAGACTGACAAAAAGACGGCCGAACCGCTCGATGCGGCTCATCGAGGCCGACCGAACAGCGAAAGGCAAAAAATGTTCGCAGTCATCAAAACGGGCGGCAAGCAGTATCGCGTCGCCGCCAACGATCTCCTGAAGATCGAGAAACTCGAAGCCAAGGTCGGCGACATCGTCGAGATCGGCAATGTGCTGGCGCATGGCGAGGGCGAGAACGTCACCTTCGGCGCGCCGTTCGTCGATGGCGCTCTGGTCACGGCCGAAGTCGTCGAACAGGGCAAGAACCGCACCGTCATCGCTTTCAAGAAGCGCCGCCGGCAGAATTCGCGCCGCAAGATCGGCCACCGCCAGCTTCTGACCACCGTCAGGATCGCCGAGATCCTGCTGGGTGGCGCCAAGCCGGCGAAGAAGGCCACCGCCAAGCCGGAGGCCAAGGCAGAGGCTGCTGCTGTCGAGGCGAAGGCCGAGGCCGCTCCGAAGGAGGCCAAGGCCAAGAAGGAAGCTGCTCCGAAGGAAGAAGCCAAGGCCGAAGCAGCCGCCGCGCCGCTGTTCAAGGCGCCGAAGGGCGAGCCGGACGACCTGACGGTGATCAAGGGCATCGGCCCGGTTGCCGCCAAGGACCTCAACGAGCAGGGGATCATCACCTTCGCGCAGCTCGCCAAGCTCACCGACAAGGACGTCGCCAAGATCGACGAGCACATGCCGTTCAGCGCCGACCAGATCAAGGACTGGCGCGAGCAGGCCAAGGAGCTGGCGAAGAAGTAAGGCGCATCCGGCGAAACGATCGCCGGATCGGACTTGAAACGGAACGCGAACGCGTTCATAAGACCATTCAAACGCCCTCGCGGCGTATCGGAGTTAGTTAGATGGCACACAAGAAAGCTGGCGGTTCGTCGCGCAACGGTCGCGACTCGCACTCCAAGCGGCTCGGCGTGAAGAAGTTCGGCGGCGAAGCCGTGCTTGCCGGCAACATCATCATTCGTCAGCGCGGCACGCAATGGCATCCGGGCACCAACGTAGGCATGGGCACGGACCACACCCTGTTTGCGCTCGAAGCCGGCGCAGTCGCCTTCAACAAAAAAGCCAACGGCCGAACCTACGTCTCGGTGAACCCGATTACCAAAGCAGCGGAGTAGCCGGTTCCGCACCACAACACCGGCACCCATCTCGGGAACCGGTGTCTGGCCAGGCCAGGAAAAGGATCAGGGGAGATGGGTTTCCATCTCCCCTTTTTCTTTGCCTGGAGGACTGAAAATGGTTGCCGAAGCGGAAGACACGGACGACGAAAGTTACGCGATAGACTGCCCGGTGCTGGCCACCGAGCGGCTGGTGATGCGCGCCCCGCGCGACAGCGACATCGGGCAACTGGTGGCGCTCGCCGACAATCGTCACGTGGCCGAGATGCTGGTTCGCATGCCGCATCCCTACGGCGAGGCCGAGGCACGCGCCTTCCTCGCCATGGCGGCGTCGCGTCGCGCCGGCATCGTCTACGCGCTGACGCTTGCCGGCACCGGCACCTTCGTCGGCTGCGCGGGGCTCAACACCACCGATCGCGGGCTGGAGCTCGGCTATTGGATCGGTGAACCTTACTGGAAGCGTGGCTACGCCACGGAAGCGGCGCACGCGCTGGTCGACCTCGCCTTCCAGAGGACCTCGATCCAGGTGCTGCAGGCCTCGACCCGGGTCATCAACCCGGCCTCTCGCCGGGTCATTCACAAGTGTGGCTTCCAGTATGCCGGCCAGGGCATGCTGAACTCGATCGTCGCCGGCCAGGTGCCGGTCGAGCGCTACCGGCTCGATCGCAAGACGTGGACCAGCTTGCGCAACTGGGTCCACTTTTGATGTGTGCCGATATTCAGGTGAGGCCGGTCTGCAAACGTTGGTTTCCTGCGCTTCCGGTGCTCACGTGCCTCAAGCACGCTCCGCTCCGGTTCTCGGAAACCAGCGTTTTCGACTCGGCCTGGCCTGAATCTCGACACACATCAGCGCATCGCTTCGACAGTTCGGAAAGTTTTCCAGGTCAGTCCAATTCGGCCCAGACCGGCAGATGGTCCGAACCCACCGCTTGCCGGTCGACCCAGAGGCGCTTCAGCGATCTGGCGAGCGAGGCGCTGGTGAAGATGTAGTCGATGCGCTTGTGGCGGCTCGCATCGTCGGGCCGTTTCGGGTCGACCCAGGTGGCGAGATCCGGGACGCCGAGGCGCTCCGCGACATCGACAGCGAGATCGGCGGTGAGCGGCATGCCGAATTCATGGTCCGGGCGGCCGGCAAGGTCGACATATTCGGGCGAGCCGGGCAGCATGTTGAAGTCGCCCATGACGATGAAGGCTTCCGGGTAGGGCAGATCCGGCAGGCCGATCTCGGGAATGCCGGAAAGGCCGCCGCCCTCCAGCGCATAGTTCAACAGGCGCTGACGCAGGAAGCGGATCTGGCTTTGACGTTCGACAGGGCTGCGATGGTCGAGATGCGTGGAGTAGAAGCGGATAAAGCCGAGCGGTGTCTCGATCAGCGCCTCGAGCGCGCCACGCTGGAAATTCATCGCCTCCAGGCTGCGGCTGCGCGGAAGGAGAAGGTTGCGCGACAGATGAATGGGTGTCTTCGACAACACCATGTTGCCGAGCTGGAAGGTGGTCGTGATGGCGCGGCCGGCCTCCAGGCGCGAGCTGATATTGACCTCGAAATTGCTGCCATAGGCGGCAAAGTAGTCAGGCAGCGCCTCGCCGAGTTCGGCCACCATGTCGCGGTTGTTGTTCCTGGGGTTGTTGCGGGTGACCTCCTGCAGCGCGATCACGTCGGCGCCGCGCACGGCATCGGCGATGCGGGAAACATCGTAACGGTCGTCGAGACCTATGCCATACTGGATGTTGTAGGTGACAAGCTTCATTGCCGCGCCCCTTCAGTCCCGCCCGCCAACAGTGCTACCGCGTCCTTTGCAAAAGGGCATCCGGCGCTTTAGTCGCAAATCGGCCTCGCGCTGTGCCCCGCCTTGGTTTAAGGCATGTCGAGATTCAGGTGATGCCGGCCTGCAAATGCCGGTTTCCTGCGCTTCCGGTGCTCGCGTACTTAAGCACGCTTCGCTCCGGTTCTCGGAACTCGCCATTTTCGGCTCGGCCTGACCTGAATCTCAACATGCCTTAGAGCAATCGCTCAAGGCCATCAGCAGAAACTCGAAACGACGATGAAATTTCTCGACCAGGCAAAGGTTTATATCCGCTCCGGCGACGGTGGCGCCGGTTCGGTGTCGTTCCGGCGCGAGAAGTTCATCGAGTTCGGCGGGCCGGATGGCGGCGACGGCGGCCGCGGCGGCGATGTCTGGGCGGAGGCGGTCGACGGGCTGAACACGCTGATCGACTATCGCTACCAACAGCACTTCAAGGCCAAGACCGGCATGCACGGCATGGGCCGCAACATGACGGGGGGCAAGGGTGCCGACGTCACACTCAAGGTGCCGGTCGGAACCCAGATCTTTGCCGAGGACAATGAGACGCTGATCTGCGACATCACCGTGGTCGGCCAGCGCTTCCTGCTCGCCAAGGGCGGCAATGGCGGTTTCGGCAACCAGCATTTCAAGACCTCGACCAACCAGGCGCCGCGCCGCGCCAATCCCGGCCTGCCGGGCGAGGAGCTCAGCATCTGGCTGCGGCTGAAACTGATCGCCGACGCCGGCCTGGTCGGCCTGCCCAATGCCGGCAAGTCGACCTTCCTCGCGGCGGTGACCGCGGCCAAGCCGAAGATCGCGGACTACCCCTTCACCACGCTCTATCCCGGCCTCGGCGTCGCCCGTATCGACGGCCGCGAATTCGTCATCGCCGACATCCCGGGCCTGATCGAGGGCGCGCATGAGGGCGTCGGCATCGGCGACCGCTTCCTCGGCCATGTCGAGCGCACGCGGGTCCTGCTGCATCTCGTCTCCGCCCAGGAAGAGAACCCCGGCAAAGCCTACAAGACCGTGCGTGCCGAGCTCGAGGCCTATGGCCACGGGCTGGCCGAGAAGGTCGAGATCGTGGCGCTCAGCCAGATCGACATCCTCGACGCCGAGGCGCGCAAGAAGAAGGTGGCGTCGCTGAAGCGCGCCGCCGGCCGCGCGCCGCTGCTGTTGTCGGCCGTCACCGGCGAAGGGGTGGAAGCGGTACAGCGTGCGCTGATGGCTGTCGTGGCCGAGGCCCGCGACGCCGTTCCCGCTCCCGTCGACACACGCTGGCAGTGACCATGCAGTCGCTGAAGAAATACCGGCGCATCACCGTCAAGATCGGCTCGGCGCTGCTCGTCGACCGCGGCACGGGGCTGAAGCGCGACTGGCTGGATTCGCTCGCCGACGACATCGCCCGGCTCGCCCATGGCGGCGCCGAGGTGCTCGTCGTCTCGTCGGGCGCGATCGCGCTCGGCCGCACCATCCTCGGCCTTGGAAAGAGGGCGCTGAAGCTGGAGGAGAGCCAGGCGGCCGCCGCCGTAGGCCAGATCGCGCTGGCCGGCGCCTGGTCGGACGCGCTCGGCAAGGGCGGCCTGAAATCGGGCCAGATACTGCTCACGCTCGGCGACACCGAGGAGCGCCGCCGCTACCTCAATGCGCGGGCCACGATCTCGACGCTGCTCAAGATGAAGGCGGTGCCGGTCATCAACGAGAACGACACGGTGGCGACTTCCGAAATCCGCTATGGCGACAACGACCGGCTGGCGGCGCGGGTGGCGACCATGATGGGCGCCGACCTTTTGGTGCTGCTCTCCGACATCGACGGGCTCTACACGGCGCCGCCGGCCAGGGATCCGCAAGCGAAATTCATCCCGGTGGTCGACCGCATCACCCCCGACATCGAGGCGATGGCGGGCGCCGCCGCGTCCGAGCTGTCGCGCGGCGGCATGCGCACGAAGCTCGACGCCGGCAAGATCGCCAATGCGGCCGGCACCGCCATGGTCATCACGTCGGGCACCAGGCTGTCGCCGCTGATGGCGATCGAGCGCGGCGAGCGGGCGACCTTCTTCAAGCCGAGCGCCAATCCGGTGAAGGGCTACAAGACCTGGATCGCCGGGCAGCTCGAACCGGCGGGGCGGCTCACCGTCGATGCCGGCGCCATCGGCGCGCTGCTGTCGGGCAAGTCGCTGCTGCCGGCCGGCGTCAAGCTGGTCAGCGGCAATTTTTCGCGCGGCGACACGGTGGCGATTCTGTCGCCCGAGGGCCGCGAGATCGCGCGCGGCCTGGTTGCCTACGATGCCGCCGATGCCGTAAGGATCGCAGGCCTGAAGACGGCCGAGATCGAAACCGTGCTCGGCTACGAGGCGCGCTCGGCGATGATCCACAGGGACGACCTTGTGGTGAGCGGCGCGGCAGATTGAGGCTGAGGCGCGCTATTTGTCAGGTTCGGGCGGCCATTTGGGTGGGTTCTGGTAACGATGCTCAAGGTCCTGTTGAACCTTTAGAAGTTCGCTACAACCTCCGAACTGCCCGTCAATAACAGCTTTGACACGCTTATCCAGTTCGGCTTTAGGGAGGTTCGTATCATCTGCGATAAGCTCGTGTATGGCGGAGTCGACCATCATTTCGTCTGTCGCTTTCTCCTCTTCCATCCTTTTCTTGAGTTCAGCCTCAAGCCTTGAACGCGGCCCACACCCGTATAACTCCTCAACTACGATGTAGACCTGGGAAAGCGGCGTGGATGGCGCTTCGCAATAGCGCTCGGCGAGTACGACGGACATGATCGAACTTACCATGTCCATCGCCTTCGCATCGATGCTCTCGCCGGGTTCGATCTTGTCGTCGCAGTAGTCGGCGGCGCGAAGGCTGGTGGGCGCAAGCATTGTGCCCAGAGCAACGAGGATTATGGCGCTCTTCATGCTGCTCTCCCAAATCCGCAGCCATTGCCGCGAAGGCCGGCCGCGTGTAAATCCACCAGGCTTCACCGGAACGGTCAGATGTTGCACAAACACCAAGGCGAAGATGTAGCCAGTTTGATGGCAAGGATAGGCGCCAAGGCCCGCGCCGCAGCCCGATCGTTGGCCGTTGCGACCACTGCCGGCAAGAATGCCGCGCTTTCCGCCATGGCCGACGCCATCCTGCGCAATGAGCAGGCCATTCTCGATGCCAATGCCGTCGATGTCGCCAATGGCCACGAATCGGGCTTATCCGGTTCCTTCATGGACCGGCTGAAGCTCAATCCGGCGCGGGTCAAGGCGATGGCCGAGGGCATCCGCGAGATCGCAGCGCTCAGGGATCCCGTCGGTGACGTAATCGCCGCCTGGGATCGTCCCAACGGCCTGCATATAGAGCGCGTGCGCACGCCGCTTGGCGTCATCGGCGTCATCTATGAAAGCCGGCCCAACGTTACGGCCGATGCCGGCGCGCTGTGTCTCAAGGCCGGCAATCCGGTGATCCTGCGCGGCGGCTCGGATTCGCTCAACTCGTCCGCGGCGATCCATGCCTGCCTGGTCGAGGGGCTGAAGGCGGCGGGCCTGCCTCAGGATGCGATCCAGTTCGTGTCGACCGCCGACCGCGTCGCCGTCGGCGAGATACTGAAGGGCCTCGGCGGCAATCTCGACGTGATCATTCCGCGCGGCGGCCGCAGCCTGGTCGAGCGCGTGCAGAGCGAGGCACGGGTGCCGGTCTTTGCCCATCTCGAAGGCATCTGCCATGTCTATGTCGATCGCTCGGCCGATCTCGACATGGCGGTGAAGATCGCCGTCAACGCCAAGATGCGGCGCACCGGCGTCTGCGGCGCGGCCGAGACGCTGCTGGTCGACCGTGCGGCGGCGGCAACACATCTGGTGCCGATTCTCGAGGCGCTGCGCGCGGCCGGATGCGAAATCCATGCCGATACCGAGGTGCTGAAGGCGTTTTCCGACGCCAGCCCGGCGACCGATGCCGACTGGGTGACCGAGTATCTCGACGCCATCATCGCGGTGAAGCTGGTCGACGGCGTCGCAGGCGCGATCGAGCACATCGAGACGTTCTCCTCTCACCATACCGAGGCGATCCTCGCCGAGGACGCGCAGGCGGTGGAGCGCTTCTTCAACGAGATCGATTCGGCGATCCTCTTGCACAACGCTTCGACGCAATTCGCCGATGGCGGCGAGTTCGGCATGGGCGCCGAGATCGGCATCGCCACCGGCAAGATGCATGCGCGCGGGCCAGTCGGCGTCGAGCAACTGACCTCGTTCAAATACCGCGTGCGCGGGTCGGGACAGGTGAGGCCGTGACGTTTTTCGCCGGAAGAGCCTGATGCTGTCCTCTTCCGAGCCCGCCGTCCCATCGCACTATCTACGCA
>NZ_RZOJ01000091.1:0-17095 GCF_003998845.1 Mesorhizobium sp. M4A.F.Ca.ET.022.05.2.1
GAGTGGCATCGAGGGTGCGGTGGCGCAGATCAGCGCGCCGGCAGCATAGAGCAAGGCGGCAACCATCATGTTGGAGCGCAGCGCCACATAACTCACCAGCCGTCCGGCGGCGGCGCCGGCAACGATGGCGCCGAGCTCGTAGATCGCCAGCGACCAGCCGACCAACTGCACGCCGGCCAGTTCGCCGACCATGGCCGGCATCACCGTCGCCACCATCGTCTCGTTGGTGGCATGCAGCAGGATGCCGAGGCTGATGAAGCAAAAGCGCGCCAGGTCACCGCTCGCCCACAATGCCCGCCAGTCCACCTTGCCGCCCGCCTTGTTGCCGCTTGCCGCCGTCACGTCGATCTCCTGCTTGCCATTCGCAGCCTCATCCGCAACGCGAAAGGGCGCCAGATCCAGTTCGGCTGAGCTTGTAGAACCTCAAGCGCGGTTGAGCTCAAGAGGCCTTTTCAGGAATGTATGGCGAACGCCGCGACGCTTGAAGACCGGCTTTTGATGAGCTGTCAGTGGGCGGTGCTGCGCAGCTGGAACTGGGCGACGCCGAGGGCGATGTTGATGCCGGTCTGCGTCTGCAGGCTGAGAGGCTGCAGCGTGAAGGCCTGTTCGGAGCCGCCGACCAGCAGATTGGCGCCGGCGCCGACCGCAGCCGTCAACTCGGCGCTGGCGCCGACATAATCGCCGGCGAGCGCGCCCGGCGCGTAGATGTTCTTCAACGGCGTCAGCACCAGCCACCGCATCACGCTCTGCTTTGTGGTGCCGATGTCGAGCCCGTATTTGTTGACGGCGCCGAAATAGGCTTCCGGCGCAAAGGTCTTGTCCGCCGGGGTGAAGGTGCAACTCAGGTCCTTGCTCGAACCGAAGATGAAGCCGGTGCCGCCGCCAATGGCGCAATCGAGCACGCCGAGCTCCACGCCTTGGTCTTGGGCATGGGCGTTCCCGCACAGCCGGCAGCGGCAATGACAGCGGCGATGATGGTCTTCTGCATGGCGGTCCCCCAGAAAGCGTGCGGCGCGAAACAGTACCCTGTTCCGCGCCGCACGTAAGGGAGCAACCGCGCCTTATTTGAAGGAGTGGACCAGCTCCAGCGAGGTCACCGCGACCGCCAGATTGACGCCGGTCTGCGCCTGGACGCTGAGCGGCTCCAGCATGAAGGCGCTGTTCAGCCCGCCAACCAGAAGATTGGCGCCGCCCCCGGTGACGACGCTGGCCTCGGCGTTGACGCCGTAGTAGTTGCCGGCAAGGTCGCCCTCGTCATGGCTGCGGGTGGCGGCCAGAACCGCCCAGGCAAGCTGGCCCTGATGCGTCTGGCCTACATCGACGCCGAGCTTGGAGATCATCCCGGTATACTGCTCGGACGGCCCATGATGATAGGGGCGGAAGGTGCAGGACACGCCCTTGTTCGACGTGATGACGTACCCGACGCCGCCGTCGATGGTGCAATCAAGCGTGCCGAGCCGCAGCGTCCCGGCGCTGACGGGGAACGCGAGGACCGTGGCGGCAAGCGCGGCGGCGGCACAGTCAAGGGTTCTGATCATTGGAAAGGTCCTTTCGCAAATTTGGCCCCGATTAACGGTCGAGGTGCGCGGAGCGTTCCGCTGAAAACTTGGCGCGAAAATGGCAAGGGTTAACGCTTGCCCCGGCGGTCGGCATGGGTGGCCGCGGTTTTCATCGCCGACCACGGCTTGCAGGTTTTCAAGCGCCGGTAGCTGAAGGTCGTCGATCGAGCGGAGCGCTCAGTCGGCCGCGTCGCGCGGCGCGCCGGCTGGGTATCAGCTGGCGCTGGCGGTGTTGGTGCGCGACAGGCCGTCCTTGGCCGGCTGGTAGGTCGGATCGAGATGCACCGCCTCGCGGTAGGATTTCGCCGCCCGCGCCTTGTCGCCGCGGCGCTCGTAGATCAGCGCCTGGTTGGCCCAGGCCTCGGCGTTCTTGCCGTCGAGCTTGATGGCCATGTTGAAGTCGGAGAAGGCGTTGTCCTCGTCGTTCATGGCGAGGTAGGAGAGACCGCGGCCGTTGTAGGGCTCGGCCGCGTCCGGCGCCAGCGAGATGGCGGTCGAGAAATCCTCGATGGCGAATTTGTGCTGGCCCTGGCTTTGATAGATCAGGCCGCGATTGTGGTAGGCGCGCGCATCGGTCGTATCGAGCTGGATCGCCTTCTGGAAGTCGTTGAAGGCTTCCTGGGTCCGACCCGCCTTGCGGTAAAGATTGCCGCGGCCGATATAGGCGGCGTCGTAATTGGCGTTGATCTGGATCGATCGGTTGTAGTCGGCCAGCGCCGCCGCCTGGTTGCCGAGGAAGCGCTGGATAAGCGCGCGATTCGAATAGGCCTGGTAGAAATTCGGATTGAGCTGGATGGCGGTGTCGAAGTCCTTCAGCGCCGCCTGGTACTGGCCGCCGCGGCCGTAGGCCGAACCGCGCACATTGTAGCCTTCGGGATCCTGCGGGTTGCGCTGGATCACGGCCGACAGCGAGGAGATGTTCTCGGTCGAGCCTTGCGCCTTATCGATGTTGTTGAATTCGCCGGTCGGGGCCGTCTGGCATGCGGCAAGCGCCAGGCCCGAGAGCAGGGCCGCCGTCAGGGCGAAGCCGCGAAAAGCGGTTTTGCGCTCCACGGAAATTGCGTTCATCACTGTCCTCACTGCCGCCGCGCCGTCAGGTCCGTTCCCTCTCCGAACCGGTCCAAAATCAAACAAAAAGGTGGCGGCGATTCCGCATCGCGCCACCCTTGGGTATCCTTCGAAAAGGACGAAAAATTGGCGGTATCAGCGCGGCGAACGCGCAGCACCTGCGGCGCCAGCCGGAGCCGGACGCGGGGTCATCGGCAGCAGGCCTTCGCGCTGGGCGCGCTTGCGGGCCAGCTTGCGGGCGCGGCGCACGGCTTCCGCCTTTTCGCGGGCGCGCTTCTCGGAAGGCTTCTCGTAGTGACCGCGCATCTTCATTTCGCGGAAAATGCCTTCGCGCTGCATCTTTTTCTTCAGCGCGCGGAGCGCCTGGTCAACATTGTTGTCGCGGACGAGTACCTGCACGGGCAATCCTGTCTTTCGGGTTTGATATCAACAGGCAAACGGCCATAGCCGCTATGCCTCCGCGGCGAGTTGCACCGCGAATTGTGGCGGCTGATAGCAGAATCAGGCCGTCCTGTCCACTGCCGAATGCAATCCGGCCGCCCAAATTGCAACCGGCCGCCGCCGGCCGGCGCTTAGCTAGGCGGTTGCCAGGTGAAGGCGGGCGAAATCCTCGAAGAATTCGCCGTAGTCGCAGGTTATTTCCTCGCCGGCGGCGATGTCGCAGGTTGCGGTCGCGCCGCCATATTGCGAGAAGTCGGTGTTCGGCCGCTTGGCATGGTTCATGAAGCGGCCATTGTCGACCTCATAGACCATGAAGCCAGGCCGGTCGGGGCTGGGATAGGCGTAGCGGTCGAGCAACTCTTTCAGATGCGGAGGGGCCGCCTCGTATTTCTCGATCGGGATCAGCCGGTCGAAATCGGGATCGAGGCGCCAGATCGAGGCCCCCTTGCGGATCGGCTCGGCGGCGAAAACGCCGACGCCTTCGATGGCGCTCTGGGCGACGTAGGTCCTGATCAGCAGCATCTTTTCCGATCCGTTTTCGACGGGAAAACGGAATCGTCAAATTGCGCCGAAATGCAAGGCTGCTTCGCGACTTTTTCGGCTGGCGGGCTGTGCTATGTCCGTCAATCCCTTCACGTCCGGTTGATCGAGACGCCGCCATCGGCAAACAGCGCGGTGCCGGTGGTGAAGCTCGACGCATCGGAAGCGAGGTAAAGCGCCGAGCGGGCGATCTCTTCAGGTTGGGCGACGCGCTTCAACGCATGCAGGTTTTCGACGAACGTCCGCGATTCAGGGGTCTTGAATGTTGCCGCCGGCGTATCGGTGCCGCCCGGCAGCAGCGCGTTCACCCGCACCCCTCGCGGTCCGTACTCGGCGGCCAGCACCTGCGTCAATCCGATCAAACCGGCCTTGCTTGCGGCATAGCTGGTCATGCCGGGCATGCCGACGGTGTGACCGACAAAAGTGGACGTGAAAATCAGCGAACCGCCACCCCGCTCGACCATCGCCGGCACCTGGTATTTCGCGCCGAGAAACGCGCTGGTGAGGTTGGTGTCGAGCGTCTCGCGCCAGTCGTCGAGCGACAGGTCGGAAATCGCCCCCATCTGGCCGACAGCGCCGACATTGTTGAAGGTGATGTCGAGGCCGCCGAACCTGTCGACCGCGAGATTGACGAGGGCTTTTGCGAAGGCTTCGTCGCGCACGTCGCCGGCCAGCGCGACCGCCGTGCCGTCGGCGTCCTCGATCTCGCCGACAATCCTGTCGAGCTCCGCCTGTCGGCGGGCGGCGACGATCAGCCGGGCACCCTGTTCGGCGAAAAGTTTCGCAGTGGCGCGGCCGATGCCGGAACTGGCGCCGGTGACGATGGCGACCTTGTCTGTCAGTGCGAACATCTTCTGAGCATCCTTCTTTCGTGCCGGCCTTGCCAGCGATCGGACGCTTGGTCGCAAATGGCGGCGGTCCGAGCCACCCGAAAGCTGCATTGGGGTTTGTGCCGCGTGGCTTGGTGCTCGCCTGTGGATGTCACGGCGCAAAACGGCAAGCGCCGTCGCAAACAGCGCAAGGATGGCAGCGCGGTTTCGCTAGTGATACTCCTCGCGTGCCGAGGCGGGGATGCCCGGCCGCAAATCCGCGAAAGCTACTGGCGCGAGGCCTGGAACGTGAAGAAATATTCGGTATTCGCCATTGCCCGCGAGGCCATGCGCGGCCACAAGGGCTGGGAAGAGCAATGGTCTTCGCCGGAGCCGAAGAAGGAATACGACGTCATCATCGTCGGCGCCGGCGGCCATGGCCTGGCGACGGCCTACTACCTGGCCACCGTGCACGGCATCACCAATGTCGCGGTGCTGGAGAAGGGCTGGCTCGGCGGCGGCAACACCGGCCGCAACACCACCATTATCCGCTCCAACTATCTCTATGACGAGAGCGCCGGCATCTATGACCATGCGCTGAAGCTGTGGGATGGGCTCTCGCAGGAGCTCAACTACAACGTCATGTACTCAGCGCGCGGCGTGATGATGCTCGCGCACAATGTGCACGACATCCAGGTGCTGAAGCGCCATGTGCACGCCAACCGCCTCAACGGCATCGACAATGAATGGCTGACGCCGGAGCAGGCGAAGGAGTTCTGCCCGCCGCTCAACATCTCCAAGGATGCGCGCTATCCCGTGGTGGGTGCGGCCCTGCAGCGGCGCGGCGGCACCGCGCGTCACGACGCCGTCGCCTGGGGCTATGCCCGCGGCGCCTCGGCGCGCGGCGTCCACATCATCCAGAATTGCGAGGTGACCGGCGTCAAGCGGGCGCCGAACGGCGCGGTCATGGGCGTCGACACGACGCGCGGCTTCATCGGCGCCAAAAAGGTCGGCGTGGTCGCGGCCGGCCACTCCTCCGTCATCATGGATATGGCGGGCGTGCGCATGCCGCTGGAAAGCTATCCGCTGCAGGCGCTGGTCTCGGAGCCGGTCAAGCCGGTCGTGCCCTGCGTGATCATGTCGAACACGGTGCACGCCTATATCTCGCAGTCGGACAAGGGCGAGCTGGTGATCGGCGCCGGTACCGACCAATATGTCTCCTATTCGCAGACCGGCGGCCTGCACATATTGCAGCATACGCTCGACGCCATCTGCGAGATGTTCCCGATCTTCACGCGCATGAAGATGCTGCGCTCCTGGGGCGGCATCGTCGACGTAACGCCGGACCGCTCGCCGATCCTGGCCAAGACGCCGGTCAAGGGCCTCTATGTCAATTGCGGCTGGGGCACGGGCGGCTTCAAGGCGACGCCGGGCTCGGGCCATGTCTTTGCACATACGATTGCCAAGGACGATCCGCACCCGATCAACGCGCCCTTCACCATCGAGCGCTTCCGCACCGGCCGTCTGATCGACGAGGCCGCGGCGGCGGCGGTGGCGCACTGATGGTTGCCGAAAGGCTTTGCGACCAACCGGCCACCGGCCACGGCGAATTGTAGGAAACAACAGATGCTTCTCATCCGCTGCCCCTATTGCGAGGAAGAGCGCCCGGAACTCGAATTCCGCAACGCCGGCGAGGCGCATATCGCGCGCTCGACCAACATGGCCGGCGAAAGCGACGACGATTTCGAGAAGTTCTTCTTCATCCGTTCGAACCCCAAGGGCGTGATCTATGAGCGCTGGCGGCACATGCATGGCTGCGCGCGCTTCTTCAACGCCGTACGCGACACCGTCACCGACAAGTTCATCATGACCTACAAGGCCGGCGAGCCGAAGCCCGCGAAGCTGCCGGGAGCCTCGAAATGACCCCCTCCTTCCGCATTTCCGGCGCTGGCCGCCTCAAGCAGGCAAAGACTGCTCGCTTCAGCTTCGACGGCCTGGCCTATACCGGCGTCGAGGGCGATACGCTCGCTTCCGCGCTGCTCGCCAACGGCGTCCATCTCGTCGGTCGTTCGTTCAAGTATCACCGGCCGCGCGGCTTCCTTTCCGCCGGCGCCGAGGAGCCGAACGCCCTGGTGCAGATCGTGCGTGACGACGCGCGCAAGACGCCGAATGTGCGCGCGACCGTGCAGGAGCTCTATGACGGGCTCACCGCCAACTCGCAGAACCGCTGGCCGTCGCTCGCTTTCGACGTCGGCGCGGTCAACGACATCGCCTCGCCGCTGTTCTCGGCCGGTTTCTACTACAAGACCTTCATGTGGCCGAAGGCGGCCTGGAAGAGCCTCTACGAGCCGAAGATCCGCGCCGCGGCAGGTCTCGGCGTTTCGCCGGACAAGCCGGATCCCGACCACTATGGCGCGCGCTATGCCCATTGCGAGGTGCTGGTGCTGGGCGGCGGTGCGGCCGGCATCGCGGCGGCACTTGCCGCCGCCGAGACTGGCGTCAGGGTGATCCTCGCCGACGAGCAGGCCGAGTTCGGCGGCAGCCTGCGCTTCGAGGCCGGCGCCAGGATTGACGGCGAGGACGGCTTTGCCTGGGCTCAAGGCGCGATCGCGAAGCTCAAGGCGATGGACAATGTCCGTTTGCTGACGCGCACGACGGCTTTTGGCTATTATGCGCAGAATTTCGTCGGGCTGGTCGAGCGGGTCAGCGACCATTTGCAGAACCCGGGCAGCGATTTGCCGCGCGAGCGGCTGTGGCAGGTCCGGGCCAAGCGCGTGGTGCTGGCGACCGGCGCCATCGAACGCCACATGGTGTTCGCCGACAACGACCGTCCAGGCGTCATGCTGGCCTCGGCCGCGCGCACCTATCTCAACCATTACGGCGTCGCCGTCGGCAGGAATGTCGGCGTCTACACGGCAAACGATTCCGCCTACGCGGCGGCGATCGACCTGAAGAAGGCCGGCGTCAACATCGCCGCTATCGTCGATCTGCGCGACAACCCGACCGGGGCGGCGATCGACGAGGCGCGGGGGCTCGGCATCGAGATCAATTTCGGCCGTGCGGTGGTCCGCGCCGGCGGCAAGCTGCGCGTATCGTCGATGACCGTCCAGCCGAAGAATGGCGGCGGCGAACGCACCATCCCGGTCGACGCGATCCTGATGTCGGCCGGCTGGACGCCGTCGGTGCATCTGTTCTCGCAGTCGCGCGGCAAGGTCGCCTTCAACGAGGAGACACGGCGCTTCGTGCCGGGAACCTACGCGCAGGACTGCATCTCGGTCGGCGCCTGCAACGGCACGGATGGCCTCGACGCGACTGTCGACGAGGCCTATGCGGCCGGCGCCAAGGCGGCGAAGGAGGCCGGCGGCAAGGCAGGCAAAGGCGCCAAGCCGAAGGTCGATGCCGGCGAGAGCTGGTCGCGCGGCATGCTGGGCGCCGCGCCCGGCGCCGGACAGGGCACGACGGTCAAGGCCTTCGTCGATTTCCAGAACGACGTCACCGCCAAGGACATCCGCCAGGCGGTGCATGAAGGCATGCACTCGATCGAGCACGTCAAGCGCTTCACCACCAACGGCATGGCGACCGACCAGGGCAAGACGTCCAACATGCACGGCCTGGCGATTGCCGCCGAGACGCTCGGCAAGCCGATCCCGCAGGTCGGCCTCACCACCTTCCGCGCACCCTATACGCCGGTAACCTTCGGCTCGATCGTCGGCCATGCGCGCGGCGCGCTGTTCGACCCGACGCGCAAGACGGCGATCCACCCCTGGGCCGCCGCGCAAGGGGCGGTGTTCGAGGATGTCGGCCAGTGGAAGCGCGCCTGGTACTTCCCCCGGGGAGCCGAGGACATGCACGCCGCCGTCGACCGCGAATGCGTGACGGTGCGCAAGACGGCCGGACTGTTCGACGCCTCGACGCTGGGCAAGATCGAGGTGGTCGGACCGGACGCGGCCAAGTTCATGGAGCTGCTCTACACCAATCCGTGGGAGAAGCTGGAGCCCGGCCGCTGCCGCTATGGCATCATGCTGCGCGAGGACGGCTTCATCTATGATGACGGCGTCGTCGGCAGGCTGGCGCCGGATCGCTTCCATGTGACGACGACGACGGGCGGCGCGCCGCGCGTCATGCACCACATGGAGGACTATCTCCAGACCGAGTTCCCGCATCTCAATGTCTGGCTGACCTCGATCACCGAGCAGTGGGCGGTCATCGCCGTGCAGGGACCGAAGTCGCGCGACATCATCGCGCCGCTGGTCGAAGGCATCGACATGTCGGACGAGGCGCTGCCGCATATGTCGGTGCGCGAAGGCAGGATCTGCGGCGTGCCGACGCGGCTGTTCCGCATGTCGTTCACCGGCGAGCGCGGCTTCGAGGTCAACGTGCCGGCCGACTACGGCCAGGCGGTCTGGGAGGCGCTGTGGGCCGAAGGCCAGAAACATGGCGCCTGCGCCTACGGCACCGAGTCCATGCACGTGCTGCGCGCCGAGAAGGGCTACATCATCGTCGGCCAGGATACCGACGGCACGGTGACGCCGAACGATGCAGCCCTCGACTGGGCGGTCGGCAAGAAGAAGGCTGACTTCGTCGGCATCCGTGGTCTGACGCGGCCGGACCTTGTCGCCAAGGGTCGCAAGCAGCTTGTCGGCCTCAAGACCAAGGACCCCAAGGTGGTGCTGGAGGAGGGCGCGCAGATCGTCGAGGATCCTGGCCAAGCAATCCCGATGAAGATGATCGGCCACGTCACCTCCAGCTACTGGTCGGAGAATTGCGGCCGTTCGATCGCGCTGGCGTTGGTCGCCGGCGGACGCGACCGCATGGGCAAGACGCTCTATGTGCCGATGCCAAACGGGACGATCGAGGTGGAAGTCACCGGCATGGTGTTCTTCGACGAGAAGGGGGAGCGCCTCAATGGCTAAGGCTGCCGCAAAGACAACCGCTGCCGGCTCGCCGGCCGAGCGCCGTCCGGCGCTGGCCGGGCGCACGATAGAGGCGAAGGGCGTCACGCTTGCAGTGCTGCCGCCGGCCGAGCGCATTTCGGTGCGCGCGCCGGAGGCTTCGCTGACCGCGCTTTCGAAGGCGCTCGGCGTGAGCTTGCCGGCAAAGCCGAAGACCTCGGCGGCCAAGGCAGGGCGCACGGCGCTCTGGCTCGGGCCGGACGAATGGCTGGTGATCGACGAGGCGGGCAAGGATCCGCTCGCCGACTGCGCCAAGGTGACGGCGCTGCATTCGGCGGTCGGCATCTCGCATCGCAACGTCGCCTTTTCCGTCACCGGCCCGGCTGCCGCCGTGACCGTCAACTCCGGCTGCCCGCAAGATCTCTCTCTTGACGCGTTCCCGGTCGGCGCGGCTTCGCGCACCATCCTCGGCAAGGCCGAGATCGTGCTGCTGCGCACGGCGGCGGACGCCTTCCGGGTCGAATGCTGGCGTTCGTTCTCGGACTATGTCTTTACTCTGCTGTCGGAAGCGGCGAGCGACGCGGCGAACTGAGCCATAGGAACCATCGACGCGCCGATCCGTTTTGCGGCAGCGTGTCGAGGGAGAATGCCGATGCCGTCGAAATCCGCGCCGAGGCCGCCCAGGAAGACGGCGGCAGTCCGCTCGCTCGAGCACGAACGAACACACGAGGTCGAGGAAGAGGAACTCGAGGAAGGTCTCGAGGACACGTTCCCGGCCAGCGATCCGGTGTCGATCACCTCGACCTCCATTCCGGGCGGCCCCGCAAGACCCGGCAAGGCCAAGACGGTGCCGGGGCGCAAGCCACGCAAGTAATCGATCCAGCAAAAAAGGGCGGTCAGGATATCCTGCCGCCCTTTGAGTATTTCGTGGCGTTCGAACCGCCTTAGAACGTGCTGGGAACGATCCACGGATCGATTTCGATGCCCAGACGCTGGCCCTTGGCGGCGTCGGTCTTGGTCGTCGCGCCGGTCTTTTCGACGGAGCCGGTCGTGCCGCAATCGAGCTTCACATTGGCGTTGGTCTGGATGCAAGCCGCGGCAGGAGCCTGCTTGGCCTGATGGCTGGTGCCGGCGAAAGCGGCGCCCGAGAAGGCCAGGACGGCGGCGATAGCGAGGATTGTCTTTTTCATCATCTTTCTCCGGTCAATCTTTTTCGTACATGTACGATACGGCGTACATATACGTCCGGCGGAGTGCGAGTTCAAGTGAGAAATCGTACATGTACGGTCAAATTTTCTGAAAATACGAAAATGTCGCACGGCGCGACGCCCGGCCAGATCGGACTGTAAAAACCGGGGGTTCGCTTCTGCGCAATTCCGGCCCAAAACCGCTGGGCGGAATTGCTCCAGTCAGCAGTTGACTGGCGTTTCGGTCAGTGGCGGCACGTTCTGCGTCGAAAGCGAGGCAAGCGTGAAATCGCACATCCGCTTCACGAAAGCCTGCGGGTCGCCGAACGGATAGAAGGGGAAGGTGATCAAGAGCGAGATCGTGCCGTGGCCGACCGCCCAGAGCATGGTGGCGATGGCGCGCGGGTCGCCCTTGAGCTTGCCGGCGGCGACACAGGCCTCGACCCTGCTGATCAGCACTTTCATCGCCGGATTACCCTCTTCCATGTCCTCGTAGCTGCGGCCTTCCGGCAGCCGCGTCTTCTCGGTCATGAAGACAGTGCGGTATTCGTTGGGATTGCCGAGGCCGAAGGCGGCGTATTCGGTCATCACCGCCTGCAGGGCCTCGATCGGATCGTCGGCGGGGTGCGCCTCGATCCGCCGCGCCAGCGTCTCGAAGGCGTCCTCGGCCAGCGCGAACAGGATGTCCTGCTTGTCGGCGAAGTAGGAATAGACCGACATCGGCGCGTAGCCGACCCGCTTGGCCAGCTTGCGGATGGTCAGGCCCTCATAGCCTTCTTCCTGAACGAGCTTGTGGGCCGCTTCGACCAGTTCGGAGCGCAGCTCTGCTTTCTGTTTTTCGCGGCGTGTCTGGACGCTCAACGGCAAGGTTTGCCTGCCTTCGTTGGTTGGTTGCCTTGTTAAATTATATACGCTGTACGGAAACGAACAAGTGCGTGGCAGGTTCCCCAACGTCCGCGCTAACTCCTTGTTCCAACGCAATTCCGGACGGAAAGCGCACACCTTCTGCTCTAGATGGCGCCGATGCCGCCGTCGAGCGCCAGCGCATGGCCGGTCATGAAGGAGTTGGCGGGATCGGCAAGAAACAATATCCCCGTGGTGATCTCTTCAACTTCGCCGACCCGCTTCATCGGCACGCCACGCGTGAGTTCGGCAATCGCCTCGGCTTCCGGGGAGCCGCTGGCGCGGACGAAGCCGTCCACCATCGCTGTCCTGGTATGCGCGGGACAGACTGCGTTGATGCGCACGCCCTTGGTGGCATATTCGGCCGCCGCAGACTTCGTCAGCCCGACGACGCCATGCTTGGCGGCGGCATATACCGACAGCTTCGGCGCGCCGCCAAGCCCGGCGACCGAGGCGACATTGACGATCGCGCCGCCCTTGCCGCTTGCCTTGAACTGCCGTTCCATCTGCGGGATCTGGTGCTTCATGGCGTAGAAGACGCCGAGCAGGTCGACCTCCAGCACCCGGCGTGCTTCATCCGAGGCCACCTGCGGCAGGCGCACGAAAGCATGGACGATGCCGGCATTGTTGACGGCGATGTCCAGCCGGCCGTACTTCTCCACCGCCAGCGCGACGAGATCCTCGGAGAGTTTCTCGTCAGCGATGTTGCCGGCAAGGATTGCCGTCTCGGCATCAAGCGTCGCGGCGAAATCGCCGAGCGCAGCCTCGTCGAGATCCGATAGGACCAGCCGCGCACCTTCGGCGGCGAAGGCGTTTGCCGCGCCGCGGCCGAGGCCGCCGGTCGCACCGGTGATCAGCACCGTCGCTCCATCGAAACGGCGCATCGCTCAGCTCTCCCATTGTCAAATCTTGTTGTAGATCAGGTCCACGGCGAGCGCGGCGAGCAGTTTTACCGCCTCGCCATAGGTTTTGGCCTTTTCCGGATTGGAGGCGTTGCCGTCCAGCGCGCGCCGATAGACGCCCTGGCAGATCGCCGCCAGGCGGAAGAAGGAGAAGGCGAGGAAGAAACTCCAGTTGTCGATGCCGGTAAGCCCGCGCCGCAGGCAATACGCCTCGACATAGGCTTCTTCGGACGGCAGGCCGAGGGCTGCGCGGTCGACGCCGCCGAGGCCGCGAAAGCCCGATGAATGCGGCAGCCGCCATTGCATGCATTGATAGGCGATGTCGGCGAAGGGGTGGCCGAGCGTCGACAGTTCCCAGTCGAGCACCGCGATCACTTTCGGCTCGCTGGCTGCGAAGATCATGTTGTCCAGCCGGTAGTCGCCATGCACCAGCGAGACGCGGCCATCCTCGGCCGGCATGTGCGTCTCCAGCCAGGCGATCAGCCGATCCATGTCCGGAATGGTTCCGGTTTCGGAGGCGCGGTACTGGCTGGTCCAGCGGGCGAACTGGCGCTCGAAATAGTTGCCGGGCTTGCCGAAATCGCCAAGGCCGACGGCTTCGACATCGACGTCGTGCAGGGCGGCGAGCGTCGCGTTCATGGCGTCGTAGATGGCGGCATGATCCTCGTTCCCGGATGCCTCCGGCAGCGACGGGTCCCAAAAGATGCGGCCGTCGAGGAACTCCATGACGTAGAACATGCGGCCGATGGGCGAGTCCTCGCCTGAGAGATGCAGCATGCGCGGCACCGGCACGGCGGTGGCGGCAAGCGCCTTCATCACCCGGAACTCGCGGTCGACCTGATGCGCGGATTTCAGCAACTGGCCCGGCGGCTTGGCGCGCAGCACGTAGCGGCCGCTTGCCGCGGTCAAAAGATAGGTCGGGTTCGATTGTCCCGATTTGAACTTCTCGGTCGCGGAAAGCCCGCCAAAACCCGGGATATGCGCCTCGAGATAGGGCGCAAGCGCCGTCTGATCGAGCGCGTTCAGGTCGTTCATGCGGTCTCGGGCTGGCGCTCGATCAATGTCAGGGTCAGCCAGCGCGCGGTCAGCGCCGGCTTCTTCGAGCCCTCGATCTCGATGGTCACGTCATGCGCCGTCTGCACCCAGCCCGAGGGCCTCACCTTGACGTCGGCGAGCACGAAACGGGTGCGGATGCGCGCGCCGGTCTTTACCGGCGCCAAAAAGCGCAGCGAATCGAAGCCGTGGTTGACGCCCATCTTGCTGTTTTCGAGCGGCGGCATGGTCTCGAAGGTCATCGCCGAGAGCAGCGACAACGACAGGAAGCCATGCGCGATGGTGCCGCCGAACGGCGTCTCACGGCTGGCGCGTTCCGGATCGCAGTGGATGAACTGGTGGTCGTCGGTGGCGTCGGCGAACTGATCGATCATGCGCTGCGTGACCACGCGCCAGGGCGACACGCCGACTTCCTTGCCGACGCTGGCCAGAAGCACATCGAGACTGATCGGTTCCACGCTGATGTCCTCCACTTCACCCCCGCCGGCGTTCCGGTCGGACATTCATTCCTTGAACAGGGTCAGCCCATGCTGCACCGACTGGCCGCCGTCGATCGGCAGGATGGCGCCGGTGACATAGCAGCCCGCACGGCTGCACAAATAGAGCGTTGCGCCGGCAATGTCATCCGGCATGCCGATGCGGCCGATCGGAACATGGCCGCCGACATGTTTCGCCTGTTCCTCGGTTCCGGTGGCAAAGGCGGTCATCCGGCTCTGAAAGGGACCGGGGGCGAAGGCGTTGACGGTGATGCGGCGGGCGGCGAACTCGATCGCCAGCGTGCGCGTCAGGTGATGAACCGCGGCCTTGGAGGCGGTGTAGGAATAGGCATCGTCGGCCAATGGCTGGGTGCCCATCACCGAGCCCAGATTGATCACCCGGGCTGGATCCGCCTCGCTGGCGGCGGCGTCGAGCAACGGCAGCAGTTCACGCGTCAGATGGAAGACACCGGTGACGTTGACGCCGAACACCTTGGCCCAGGCGTGGTAGGGGAACTCTTCCAGCGGCGCCCCCCAGGAGATGCCGGCATTGTTGACCAGAATGTGCAGCTGCTCCGTCCGCGCCTTTACCTCGGCGACGAGCGCGGCGATGCCGGCCTCGCTGGAAATGTCGCCGGCAAAGCCCTCGGCATGCCCCGGGCCGCCGAGGGCGTTGATTTCGCTCGCGACCTTGATGCAGTCCTCCCCCTTGCGGGAGGCGATCATGACACTGGCGCCGGCGCTGACCAGGGCGGTCGCCGCCATGCGGCCGATGCCGGTCGCGGCACCCGTGACCAGCGCGATCTTGCCGGCGACCGAGAACAGCTCGTCCAGATAGCTCATGGCGCTCCCCCGCAATCTCGCCGCAGGCCGAGGCCAGGGGACTCGCCCATGGACTCGCGTTGACAAGGCTAGCCGAAGTACGGTCATCCTTGCCACGGGTAAAGATGCATCCCCGAAAGGACCGGAAGCGATGGCGGACATGAACCTCGGCATGACCGAGCGGCTGAAGCCGATCCACGCGCGCGTCGCGGCGATGGTGCGCGACGAGATCGCGCCGCTCGGCGAGGAATTCCTGGCCGAGATCGGCAAGGGCGGCGACCGCTGGATCTGCACGGGGCGGCAGACCGAAATCCTCGAAGGCCTGAAGAAGACCGCGCGTGAACGCGGGCTGTGGAACTTCTGGCTGACCGGCTCCGAGCGCGGTTATGGTCTCTCCACGGTCGAATACGCCTATCTGGCGGAGGAGATGGGCAAGGCGCATCTGGGAGCCGAGACCTTCAACTGCTCGGCGCCCGACACCGGCAATATGGAAGTGCTGGAGCGCTACGGCTCGGCGGAGCACAAGCAACAATGGCTGGAGCCGCTGCTCGACGGCAGGATCCGCTCGGCCTATCTGATGACCGAGCCGGACGTCGCCTCGTCCGACGCCACCAACATTTCGATGCGCTGCGAGCGGCAGGGCGGCGACTATGTGCTGAACGGCGAGAAATGGTGGGCGTCCGGCGCCGGCGATCCTCGCTGCGCCATCTACATCGTCATGGTCAGGACAGGTTCCGGCGATGACCCTCGGCATCGCCAACATTCGATGATCCTGGTGCCTTCCGATGCGAAGGGCGTGACCAAGCTGCGGGCCATGCAGGTCTATGGCGACGACGATGCGCCGCACGGCCACATGCATCTCAGGTTCGACAATGTGGTCGTGCCGGCGTCGAACCTGATCCTCGGCGAGGGCAGGGGTTTCGAGATCGCGCAGGGGCGGCTCGGACCCGGCCGCATCCATCACTGCATGCGCGCCATCGGCCAGGCCGAGATGGCGCTGGAGATGCTCTGCCAGCGCTCGGTGCGCCGCGAGGCCTTCGGCCAGCCCCTGGCGAAACTCGGCGCCAATTTCGACATCATCGCGGAATGCCGCATGGATATCGAGATGGCGAGACTGCTCTGCCTCAAGGCGGCATGGATGATCGACCAGGGCGACGCCCGCGCCGCCGCGCCCTGGATCAGCCAGATCAAGGTCGTGGCGCCGCGCGTCGCGCTCAAGGTCACCGACGAGGCGGTGCAGATGTTCGGCGCGCAAGGCATCAGCCAGGACACGCCGCTGGCGCGCTCATGGACGCATTTGCGCACGCTGCGCCTCGCCGACGGGCCCGACGCGGTGCATCGCCGGCAGGTGGCGCGAACCGAGCTGAAGAAATACACGCAGGAGAAGGTCTGAGCGCAAGGCTTGGCCAGTCACTGCTCTGCGACAAGCAAGGAGTATCCCCGATGACCCTCCCATCCGAAATGAAGGCGCTGCTGCTGACCGGCGACGGCTACACCAAGACGCCATCCGGCAGTGCGCTTGAGACGATGGACCCCTATCTCGAGCAAGGCACGATCGCGGTGCCGACGCCCGGACCGAGCCAGGTGCTGATCAAGGTCAGCCTGGCCTCGATCAACCCGTCCGACGTCGCCTTCATCAAGGGCCAGTACGGCCAGCCGCGGGTCAAGGGCCGGCCGGCTGGCTTCGAGGGCGTCGGCATCGTGGCCGCGACCGGCGGCGAGCCCTACGCAACGGGTCTGGCCGGCAAGCGCGTCGCCTTCGCCACCGGACTGTCGAACTGGGGCGCCTGGGCCGACTACGCGGTCGCGGAAGCATCGTCCTGCATCCCACTGCTCGACACGGTGCGCGACCAGGATGCTGCGGCGATGATCGTCAACCCGCTCACCGCGCTCGCCATGTTCGACATCGTCAAGCAGGACGGCGAGAAGGCCTTTATCATGACAGCCGGCGCCAGCCAGCTCTGCAAGCTGATAGCGGGCCTCGCCAAGGAAGAGGGCTACAGGCCGATCGTCACGGTGCGCCGCGACGAGCAGATCCCGCTTCTCAAGGAGGTCGGCGCGACCCATGTGCTCAATGAGAAGGCCGCGGATTTCGAGGCCACGCTCATCGAGGTGATCAAGGCCGAGCAGCCGCGCATCTTCCTCGACGCGGTCACCGGGCCGCTGGCCTCGGCCATCTTCAACGCCATGCCGAAGCGCTCGCGGTGGATCGTCTATGGCCGGCTCGACGCGGAGCCGACGGTCATCCGTGAGCCCGGCCAGCTGATCTTCCAGCACAAGCATATCGAAGGCTTCTGGCTCGCCGAATGGATGCGCCAGCACCGCGACAGCATGGGCGCGGCGGTCATGGAGGCGCAGAAGCGCTTTTCCGACGGCCGCTGGTCGACCGACGTGACGGCGGTGGTGCCGCTGGAAGAGGCGATGGCGAAGGTTCCGGCGGAAC
>NZ_RZOJ01000092.1:0-16944 GCF_003998845.1 Mesorhizobium sp. M4A.F.Ca.ET.022.05.2.1
GTGCCAGCGGACCCCAAACGGCCTTTGAGCGGCGATCGCTCGGTTGCGGTCGGACCGCTTTACGATCCGCAAGGCGACAAGATGCTGGGCGGCGTTATCAATACCTACTCCGCGCTCGCATTCGCAGAGACGACTTTCGGCCTACTGCGCTCCGAGAGGCGGCTCGGCTCGGTGGAGAATCTCAATCGACGCTCAACAGCCAATCGGGACGCCATCAACGAGTGGGTGTCGCGCAGTCCGGTGCTTCGGCTCAGCGTCACCGAGCCTGAACGCCGCGGCGCCGCTGTGACGCTGTTGAAGGTGGTGGACCCAGCCTTGGAGAGTTCGGGTCTGCTCGCACGCATCATTGCGCGCTCCAAGCAACTGCTTGGCTACGAAGGGATCACCCATCCTGACGGAAATCACGAGCCCGGGCTGGACGTGGCCCGTTACGTCAACGCGTTCCCGGGCACGCCGGGCGACTATCGCGCCTGGATCGGCGGGGTTCGCGCCCCAGACGATGTCGTCGCGATGCTGGACAATCTGCAATATGCCTATCTCAGGGCCAAGGTCGCGGTGATCGAGGAGGAACTCGCCAAGCTCGGAGAACGCTTTCCTTCGTCACCGAGCACAATCGAGAGCGGCCGCAACGGCGATGCCAGCCGAACCTATACCGTGCTTGTCGCTGATCCGATCGGATTGCGATTTGGGCCAGAGGGCACGCCTGACCATAGCGAGGTGCGCGCGCACATGGAGGCAAGGGGAGGCGTCTTCCACCTTGGGGCTGTCTGCCGTGAAGCGCTTGAGCCGGGCCGCGTCCATTTCTCCTATCAGCCGGACCTAAGCACCCCCGACGAGATCCTGCAGCAGACCGACAAAGGTCAGTACGACGCCGTCATTGCGGCAGCTACGGCAATCCCGGAAGAAGCGGTCTTTTCAGAGGGCGGCGTGCGCATCGGCGCGGGCACCGGCAACATGCAGTCCAGATCCTGGGGAGGACCCAACGGCGGCGGCCCTGCGCCTTTGATGAACACGCCAAGCTTCAACAGCCGGGCCACGGCGCAGATGGCGCTCAAGGCGATGCTGAAGGTGGTTCCCGATCTTCCCGTCGATGAATTGCATCAAAGGGTAGTCGACGGGCATTTCGATACCGCGAGGAACCTCCGCGAATTCCCTACCGAAAAGATCGAAGGCAAGAAGGTCGCCATCATTGGATATGGCAATATCGGCAGGGAGTTGGCCAAGCTTTGCAAGGCGTTGCGCATGCGTGTCTGTGTGCATGCCCGCGCAATTCACCGCGAGTGGATAGAGGCCGAGGGCCTCAAATATGCACCGACGCTTCAGGACGCCGCGCGTGGCGCCGACTTCATAAGCCCCCACACCGGCCTCGGCGCATTCGACCAAGCTCGAGGACGCTTCGCAAATGTGGGACTGATCGACGGCGAGATACTCTCACTTCTCAACGATAGTGCCGTGGTCATAAATTACGACCGCGGAGAGATCATCGATGCTTCGGCGCTGGCAGCCGCCCTTGATTGCGGAAAGGTCCGCCATGTCGCGGTCGACGCCGACATCTTCTTCGACGGCCAGACATCCTCCTTCGTCGGCCCGCTGGTCCCGTATCGTCAGCTGGCTCTCAAGTTTCCAGGCAAGCTGGAGCTTCTGCCGCACGCGGCCGCCGACACCGATCACCCCTCTCGAGTGGCCGGCGCCAAACAGGCCGTGGATCAGATTCTCGACGCTATTCTCAACCGTCGGATTGTCAACCGCAAGGGCGAACTGCCCTCAGGCTACATCGACGGTGGATCCCGCACGGTTCCCGGCATCGGAAAGCCTTCGCGCGATCAGCTTGCCGCCGTCATTGCCGACCGGCCAACGCTGGAGGAAGGCAGGGCACTGAGCGAGAGACTTGCCGCGATATTCGGTGCCTTGTCATGTGCCGGAACAGAGGCGCAGCAATCCCTTCTCACGCAATACGGCAGTCAGCTGGTGGAAACCGGCGCGCGCCTCAATAGCCTTCTTGAGGAGAGGGGGCTCTGATGCAGGCGCGCCTCTCGCTTGGCGCTGCCCGTCGAGGGGACGACGAGGCGCTGCCGGACTTCGAATTCTTCCGCAGGCTGGCCGATGCGGCTGCCGCCGAGACGCTGCCGAGATTTCGCACAAGAGGGTCGCATAATGCCAAGAACACGACCGACATCGCATATGGGCCTGTGAGCGAGGCGGCTCACGCGGCCGAAAAGGCCATCCGCGGGACCATAGCCGCCGACTATCCAATGCACGCAATGCTGGGCGACCAATTCGGGCCGTCAGGATCAGGGCCGATCCAGTGGGTCATCGATCCGATCAATGGTGCAAAAGCTTTCCTGTGTGGCCTTCCGGTCTGGGGGACCCTGATAGGCCTCACGATAAATGGCCGCGCAACGATGGGCATGATGAGCCAGCCCGAAACCGGGGAATGCTTCTGGTCCGATGGAACGAGATCGGTGTGTCGCTCCGCCCTTGGCGAGACTGTCTTGAGAACGAGTGGAGTTCAGCTCCTGTCTGACTCGATTTGCCACACGAATTCTCCTGAACCCTTTGCACGCCGTCCGGGCAGGGGCTTTGCTCGACTCGCCTCGTCGGTCAAATTCACGAGGTACGGCGGCGACTGTTACGCATTCGCCATGCTCGCGGCCGGCCAGATCGACCTTTGCGTGGAACTTTCCTTGCAAGCCTGCAACATCGCAGCGCTGATCCCGGTCATCGAGGCCGCCGGCGGTGTGGTCACCCGCTTCGACGGGGGCCGCGCGGAGCGAGGTGGAAACATCCTGGCATCGGCAAACGCCATCCTGCATGAGGCAGCGCTGCGGGTGCTCAATGACATCTGAACGACGGCCACCAGATTTGGGAATGTGTGGCAACGACGAGGTGCCAAAAAAAAGCAACGGCAGCCGAACCGAGGGGGGATCCCGCCTATGGGGCTGGTTCTGGGTGGTTGTCGCGACAGCGGCCATGTATCTGCTTGTCTGGGTGACTCGGTAACCGCAACGACTATCGTTCGATTGGCCGCTCGCTCACAGGACCATCAGCTGCTTCCACATCGCGGGCGCAATGGCGATGCCGCGCTCGGCTGCCAACTTGCGGGCGGCAAGTCGGCGTTCGCCAGGAAGGCGCGTCTGTCCGGCGTCGGCCATCGCTGCGACCAGATCCTCGATCCGTTGCGTGAACATCCTCAGTGAGCCGTTTCCCCTGGTCGGATCGATCAGGATAATGGTTTCGCCCGTATGAGCCGATTCCGCGCCGGGATGAGCCGACCAGTCGACCTGATGGGAAAAGTTGCTGCTGGTCAACGCTCCGGCAAGAATGTCAATCATCATGGCGATGGACGAGCCCTTGTGCCCGCCGAACGGGAGCAGCGCTCCACCCTCCAGTATCGCTTGCGGGCTGCGGGTAGGCAGCCCTGAGGCGTCGAGGCCAATCCCCTCGGGAAGGAGCTTGTTTTCGCGCGCGGCGACCGCCACCTCGCCATGCGCCATCGCCGCTGTCGCCTGATCGAACAGCAGCACTTGCCCATCCATCCGCGGCACGGCAAAGGCCATCGGATTTGTGCCATAGAGCCGCTTGCGACCGCCATGAGGGACGACATAAGTGACGCTGTTGACGACGCCGATCGCGACCAGGCCGACTTCGGCGAATGGCTCGACATCAAGCCAAAGTGGCCCGTTGTGGTGGGCATTGCCGATCGCTAGCACGCACGCGCCGGCCGATCGGGCCTTGCCGATGGCTCGCGGCATGGCCGACTCCAGCGCCGGTCTGGCATATCCGTTGCCCGCGTCGACGTGCAGGTAGGCGGTTCCTGCGTCACGAATGTGCGGGACGGCGCGACCGTCGACAAAGCCGCTCCTGAGATTCTTCACATAACCCGGCATCCTGAACAGGCCGTGGCTTTGCGAGCCATCGCGCTCAGCGCTCGCACAGTTCGTAGCCAACACGCGAGCGACCTCATCCGAAGTCCCGTTGCGCAGCAGAATGGGTTCGAGCGTAGCCACAAGATCGGGGAAGCTGCGGTAGATAGGGGGTTCGTCTGAGGGCGGGTCTCTCATGATGATCACGAGTTGTCAGCAACCCGTCCCGCTGCCTGTGATTTCGGGGCCGCCAACGAGCACGCCAGGTGCCCATTGGCGGCCGAGTGCCTGGCACGGCCTGGGAGCGGATCCATGCTAGGGCACCCAACACCATGGCGCGAGCTATTCATTGACGTAACGGCGCGCGCAACCATGGCCAAGTGAGATCAAGACCTCGTGCTCAATCGTCCCGCAGGCCTTCGCGAGGTCGTGGTCGCGAACATTGGGGCCAAGAATTTCAACTGGGCTCCCCGGCACCAGCGCCCAGTCTGGAACGGCCGAGACATCCACTGTCAGAAGATCCATCGAGACGCGCCCGACAACCTGGGCTGCAAAACCCTGAACAAAGACCGTGGCACGGCTTGAACCCGCCCGGGAGTAGCCGTTGGCATAGCCGATCGCGACAGTCGCGATCTTGGCCTCTTCGACCAGCCGATATGTCGAGCTGTAGCCGACAGGCGAACCGCGCCTCATCGTCTTGACCTGGATGATCGGGGCTATCACGCTGGCCGGTTGCAACATCGGATTTTTTCGGCCCGTCAGCGGATTGATCCCGAACGTAGCCTTTCCGGGTCGCACCATGCCGAACAGATAGTCCTCTCCCAGATAGACGCCAGCCGAATTGGCCAGCGACAGCTTCGCGGCAGGCAGCCCACTGACTGCTTTCAAGAAAGCCTTGCGCTGGAATTCACACCGCTCGAAATCGAGATCGTCGGCAGCCGAGAGGTGCGACATATAGAGGAGGGGCGGAATTCGCGAGAGCAGCGACAAGTTCTCGCGAAGCCATGCGGCATCGTCCGCAAGCAGCCCGAGCCGGTTCATGCCGGTGTCGAAGTGGATGATCGAGTCAAGGGGGCGCCCAAGCCTATGCGCTGCCTTGTGCCATTCCTCGATCTGGTTGCGGCTGTTGAGGACAGGAAGGAGGTTCGAACCGACAAAGGCCTCCGTTTCCTCAGGCAGAAAACCGCCCAGCACGCAGATCGTTGCCTCCTGGAGCACGGTGCGAAGCGCCACGCCGTCATTGGCGGTCGCCACAAAAAAGGTTTTGGCGCCCGCTTGCCGCAGCGCGATCGCGCACGCGATCATGCCATGCCCATAGGCGTCGCCCTTCACCACGGCCGCGCAATCGGCTTGCCCGGCAAGGGCACTCAATCGCCTGTAGTTCTCTCGCACGGCCTCAAGATCAACGACCATCTCGGCTTGGTTGACCAGGCTGTGAAGTCCTTGCCCGGAGGGTGAGGAATGACTTTCATTCATGATCGGGGAGCCCGTTCCAGCGTCGGAGTCTTGTAAACGTTTACATCCTCCAGCTCAATGGGAATTATGATTTTTTTGAGCTGCTGAAACTCCGCTCAGCCGCTCTTGGCGCTGCTACGGGCACGCCGTTGCTATCGCCTGAACGATGGGTTCTGGCGCATCGTTCGCCAGTCATCTAGAGGTCGCAGTCAGCCGGCCTGGATCTCGACGAAGCCCAACACGCTCAGGCCTTCGCGCACCTCAGGCGCGCTCATGAAGAGTTCCCAGATCAGCCCGCTACGGTGGTTCTCGATCATCGCTATGATCGGCCCCTGATTTATCGCCAGATAGGTTCGAGCAAACCAACTCAGGTTCTCACTGAAGCTGTCGACAAATCCAAAATTTCCCCAGATGCGATGAAGCGGCTTTGTGAGGAAGCTTCTCAACGCCCGCATGGATTCCACCGGCGCGTAGGGAAGACTGGACAAGGCTGCGCTTGGAGTAATGACGCCCCTGTCATGGTCCGGCGCATGCGCGACGTAGCCGTATGGGCCGTGGCCCGACGTTAGTCCCCAGCAATCGGGGCCATAGCCGGAATGCCCGTGCGGGTTGCGAGCGCAATGTTCGTAATTGATGCGAGTATGGGCCACATTCTGTTGCCAGTAATGCGCATATCGGTCCCTCAGGCGCCGGGGGTCGAGCCCGCAGAATGAATACTGGGCCAAAAACAGGGGCCCTCCATAGTCCGGCCCAAGTGGAAGCACTGTGCCGTAGAAACTCTTCCCGTTGCACATCTGGCCGTCGCGGGCGAACCCCCTGTGATAGGCGCTGGCCTTGATCGGATGGGTGTCAGAGCCAGCTGCAAGCACATAAGGCAGCAGTCCTTCGTTCCATCCCGAGACGGGGCAATTCATCGCCCACCCGCAGCCAGGACTCCAGTGCCAGTAGAGCATTTCCTCGTCGCGGCAGTACCACTTCCATTCGATTGATCGCCACAACCGACCGATCCGCTCTCGCACGCGCATCTCGGGAAGGGATTTTCGGCTAAAGTACTGGCGCACGCACAATAGCCCCTGGAACAACAAAGCGGTCTCGACACAATCGCCACCGTCGTCTTTGCGAGCGAAGCGGATGGTCTTTCCGCTCCGGCCATCCACGAAGTGGGGAAACATGCCGTGATATCGGCTGACCTTTTCCAGGAAACAGGTAATGCGGCTGAGATGCTCGATCGCGTCGTCGCGAGCGATCCAGCCGCGTTCGACGGCCACAACGATGGCCATCAAACCGAACCCCGTGCCGCCTATGGCGACCAGATCGTTCTCGGACCGCGGTGCAAGACGCTGTCGGTCGCGCGCCATGCCGCTTGAGGGGTGGGCGCCTTCCCAGAAAAACCTGAACGTCTGGCGCTGGACTACTTCCAGCAGTGGTTCGTCCGCCAGGTCGCGAAGGTGTTTCATCCGTTGGGGTGCCGGGAAGGGGTCTGCGTCAGGGAAATTAGCCTGGATGAAACTCGTTTGCTGCGCAGACCGTCTGGCCAAAGCTGAGGATTTCTATCGCCCAGTGCCAGTCGGGGGAAGGCCCTGCCTGGAAACCCTGTCGGCGCAAGTTTTGAAAATGGTGCCCTTCCGCTACCGCGTCTTGTCGAGCAGGGCCGAGAGGTAGTGTTCAGCCGCCGAGGACTGCGCCTGAGCAATCATGCCGCGTTCAACGCTTTGTTCGGCAAGTATCGCCATGGTGGCCGGAAAGAGTTCTACCAAGATGAGAAGAGCCAGCAAGGGCCAGGAAAACTTGATAATCCGCAACAAGACCGCCGGCGTTTGAGTGGGAGAGGTCATGGCTCGCCTTCGAAGATCTGCCACAGGCGGTCGGCTCGCGATCTCACATAGCCAGAACCACCCATCTGGCTGAAATGGTAAACGTTTACGCCGATCTGTCAACGCTGCCGAATGACCTACCGTTACTTCCCGAGCCACGAAAGACGCAAGGCCAAAGGTGGTCGTATCTTTGCAGCCGGAGTGACCGCCGCTCGCTACCGGCCGTTTGTCCAAGGGAATCGATGTGTTCAGATTCGCACTTTCAGAATCGACTCGCGATATGAATTGAGACGGCTCCAGCTAACGCAAACATAACTGCCAGCAGTAGATAGATGTTGGCCAGGGAGGTTGCCTCGGCCAGCGTCCCGAAGCTGGGCGCCGCGGGCAGTGCAATTGCGTACCCAGTCGCGAACACGACCACGATGCCTGATGCGTCGCCGCGCCGTCCTGCCATGCTCAGCAATGTGGGGAAGATGTTGGCCACCCCGATGCCGAGCAAGACAAAGCCGGATAGCGCAATTGTCGCGATGTTGGCAAAGGCGACGATCGCAAGGCCTATAATTGCAAGGGATGCCGAGATCGCGAGAAGTTGCTTTTCCCCAACCGAGGTCCTCACGCGATCGCCAGCCAGCCGGCAGATTGCCATCGAACTTGCAAATGCGCCGTAGCCAAGCCCCGAGTAACCGAGATCGAGCGCAAAATTGCCGGTGAGGTAAAGAGGGCTCCAGTCGCGGACCGCTGCGTCTGTCGACATACAGACGCCCGCAAGCAGGCCCACGACAATGAGCAACCACTTCGCGCTGAATGGCCGGACGGTCGTCACCCCCTGACGTGGTCCTGCGGCAAGTAGCTTGCCCTGGTTCGCCGCAAAAATCATCGAGAGCGACAAAGCGGCAATCAGCGCGCCGAAGGAGCTTCCGGCGTTCTTGACAAGCAGGCCTCCCAAAACAGCTCCGGTAAGGCCGCCAAGGCTCCACATGGCATGGAATGAGGACATAAGGGCTTTGTCGGATGAGCGCTCTGCCTCGACAGCCTGCGCGTTCATGGCGACGTCCATCGAATTGCCCGCAAGGCCGAGGACCAGCAGGACGAGCGCGAATAAGGAGGGGACGTGCGTGAATGTCGCCAGCACAATCGTCGTCAAGAGGAGTGGGGTAGATACGCGCAGCACCTGTCTGCTGCCAAAACGCGCAATCAGGGACCGACTGGCCAGCATGGCAAGAAGCGAGCCGACGACAATCATGAACAGAGACCAGCCAAATTGACTGTCAGATATTGAAAGGCGCGCCTTAATATTCGGTATGAGCGAAGACCAAGTGCCGAACGCGCTGCCGTGTACGAAAAAAATGGAGAAGATGGCCATGCGGCTCTTGCTGGCCTCTATCGACGTTGCGGCAGGCCGCTCCGCGGGACGCTTCGGACTTTCCAAAAGTTTGGTCTCCGGTGAGGGGTCGCGCCGTCGGCCAACAAAATCCGACCGGTTCGAAAGGCCGCCGATCAACGTTTCGTGCTGTTCTCGCCCCTGGCACCTACCTTGGATAAATCCGTTTTGTAAAGGTTTTCAGAATTATGCGAACCGAAATGATGCTATCGATCCTTTAAGTCGTTTTCCAAACATCTGAATCGGCCACAGGATGAATTGCTCGGCTTCTATTCGCCGCCGTCCGGTGGCGTATCCCGACCAGCGCTTCGCTTTTTTAGAAACGCTGCAGTTGGTGCAACTGCCTTGGGAGCCTCGATGTCGATCTCCCTTCTGTTTTGCGATGTAGACAGACGCTGCTGACTCACCGACTATAAGATTCCCCTCCGTGTCGCGGCTGCGGTCGCTAAAGCCCGCGATGCGGGTCTGCGCATAGTGCTTGCCACAGCGCGCTCGCCTCGCGGCGTTCGCTCTCATGCGTTGGAGCTTGGCCTGGCTAACCCCTGCATCGGTTTTGGGGGCGGATTGGTCACGTTGGCTCGGGCGAAATTGTCCTGAGCAACTCCATCGATCGAGGGATAGCTTTGAATTCGCCGAGGCGGCTGACCGGCTGGGGGCCAATCCCATGTGGTATACGCCTGCCGGCATCTACGGCATCGGCGGCAACGAGACCATGCGCAAGGAGCCGCTGGTCACTGGGGAACCAATTTCCCGCTTATCGAATGCCGATCAACTACCTGGGGCGCCGCACAAGATAATGTGCGTGTCCGACGGAGCCGATCGAGAGCGAATTTTCCAGACGCTGGAAAAGGATGCGACGCCTCGGCTCGAGGCCGGACATTCCGGCGAGCACCTTTTGGAAATCCCGCCCCGCGGGACATCCAAGCAACTAGCCGCGGACATGGTTGCCAAACGCTTGGCGTGCCAGCCGAGCGCGGTGCCGCCGATGCGGCCAATGACTTGTCTCTTCTGCGTGGGGCAAAGGTGCGGCTGACGGTCGCCAACGCAATTGGTCCAATCGCGACATGGGGCACCTTCGTGGAGGCACCTGCGACGAGGGCGGCCTGGCAGAGGCCATCGATTGGCTGTTGCAGTAGAGGAGAGATTGGACCCGAAGTCGATTTTCACTCTCGCGACGGTTCCATTAACGCAGCACCCTCACATCATACAGCCACCAACCCAGCGACGCATGAAAGGAAACCGGGCCCCTGCATTCAGACGGCTGGCTCAGTTGCTCTGAAGTTGCTCGGGCTTGAGACCACCGGGCGTTGGAGGGCGGCTTCGAAGGGTTAATCCTCGCTAAAAGCGGCTGGAGCGTTCTTCTGGCTGAGGGGACTTCAAATCCTGGCATGAGCATTCCGGGTAAGCCGGCAGTCTGGCGGCGGTCTCCAAAGCGATCCGCGAGGCTTTCATGGACAGGGAAGGCAGAACGTCCTCCTGCAGGAGTTTCTGACGGTTTCGATCCATGTAGTCGTTGAACCCAGCCGTGACGAATGCACAAGGTACGAAACAAGCGCCGATTTCGCGCGACAGGGTGGCCTCGGGGGCGATCGAGTGGTTGAGTACGTCTGCCCCCATGCTGCGAAACGCCAGGGCTTCGGCCGGGCTTGTCAGTCGCGGCCCGTAGCAGTGGGCAGCCACCAATTGCTGTTCGATGCCATGAACGCGGCATTCGGGCGGCCAATGACGGCGGGCGGTCTCGACCAGAACCGCTGCGCATCTTGGGCAAACGATCTGCTTGCCCGAGCAGTCGAAGGTTTGACGACCGGGCAGCAGTGAAAACGGCGTTTGCGTGAGTTCGATGATATCGGCGTTGATGACCATATCACCGGGCTGGATCGCTTTGTTCACCGCGCCAATGGTCGAGCACGCCAGGACCTGACGCACACCCGCGGCCATCAATACCCAGAAGGCGCGACGATGGCAGGAATGGTCGATACGGCTCCGCGGATTGCCATGCGAATACATGCACAAGGCGCGTTTCGGCTTGCCTTCGGCGGTGATGGAGGCGTCGAACTCGAGCAGCTTCCAGTTGTCGGTGCGGCCAAAGGGCGTTTCAAAGCTGATATCCCTTTCTAGGGTCCGAACGCCCTCGACGCCGATATCTTCCGGAAAGGCCAGCCCCCAGTTTGCCGATCCCGTGATAATCCCCAGCCCTACCTGGGGTATATCCACTACTCGATCCGCCTGGTCATCGGCGGCCTGAAGGTCAGCAGTCATATTCGATTCTCGGTCAAGATTTTTGGCGAAGGGTCACGAAGAGGACGACGATCACGACGATGGCGGTCCACAA
This sequence comes from Mesorhizobium sp. M4A.F.Ca.ET.022.05.2.1, assembly GCF_003998845.1. Classification (NCBI taxonomy): domain Bacteria; kingdom Pseudomonadati; phylum Pseudomonadota; class Alphaproteobacteria; order Hyphomicrobiales; family Phyllobacteriaceae; genus Mesorhizobium; species Mesorhizobium sp. M4A.F.Ca.ET.022.05.2.1. The sequence continues at coordinate 10,846 of NZ_RZOJ01000092.1, forward strand.
TGTCGAGATCGCCGCGATGGTCGGATCGATCTGGTCGCGCAGCGACAGGAACATTAGCTTCGGGAGCGTGCTGTTTTGGCCACTGGCGACGAAGATCGAAATGACCGACTCGTCGAGCGACGTCAGGAACGCCATCAATATCGCCGACAGCAGGCTGATCCTGAGTTGCGGAACGATTATGCCGCCGATCGCGCGTGCCCAACTGGCTCCCAGGCTACGCGCCGCCTGGACCTGGTTCCAGTCAAAGCGGGCCAGAGCAGGCAACAGGACGATGCACGCGACCGGAATGGCCAAGACGACATGTCCGACCAGCACACCGAACAGCGTTCCGACCAGATGCTGCACCGCCAGCACAATGAAGAGACCGATCGCCAATAGGATGCCCGGCGTGACCGATGGAGTGAGCAGGATGCCCTGAAGGGTCACTGCGGTCTTTCCGCCGAGACGATTCATGGAGATGCAGGCGAGCAACGCCGAAGGCACCGCGATCAGCGCCGTCAACGTTCCCAGCGTGATGCTGGTCCTGAGCGCGGCCATCCATGTCGCTGAACCGAAGAAGTTCTCGTACCAGCGCAAAGAGTATGCACGGGGAGGAAATTCGAGAAGATCGGACGCTGAGAACGAAAGCGGCACCACTACGATGGTGGGCAGGATCAGGAATGCCAACACGAGCGCGGAAAAGGCCCAAAGAAGGGCGAGCGCCAGCCTGTTCTCCGGATAGGCGTCAAGCATGAGCCACACCGAGTTTGTTCTGCGTCAGCAGGAGACGCGCTGCCCAGAACGTCACGCCCACCAGCGCCAGGAGAACGAGCAGGAGAATGCCTAGCACGCTCGCCGCACCCCAGTCCTGAAAAGTCGACAGCGTTCGCTCGATCCGGATCGAGATCGGATTGACCTTGCCGCCGCCAAGAACCGCCGGCGTGATGAAGAAGCCGAGCGTGTAGATGAAGACGATCATCGAGCCCGAGACGATGCCCCCCGCCGAAAGGGGCAGGATGACCGTGCGGATCGCCAGGCCAAGACCGGCTCCCATGCTCGCGGCGGCGCGGGTGAGGTTGGGGTCGATATCGCGCATCGCGGCATAAACAGGCAGCACAAAAAGCGGCAGCATGTAGTGCACCATGCCGATCAGCGTCCCCGTGAAATTGTAGACTAGCGGCAGCGGCTCCGTCGTCAGGCCCGAACCTGTCAATACCGCGTTGACAAGGCCGTCGCGCCGCAGGAGCACGAGCCAGCCATAGGTGCGCACCAGGATCGAGGTCCACAGCGGCAGCATGATGAATGCCATCAACAGGTTGGCTACTCTTGGTCTGGCGCTGGCGAGCGCAAGCGCCAGGGGGAGACCGAGAAGCATGCAGACCGCCAGCGTCCCTATCGAGAGCTCGAGAGTGGTCAGGAGAGCCGACCAGGTCAGTCCACTTGAAAGCACCTTCTCGTAATTTCCGACGCTGTATTCGCCCGCGGTGGTCAGGAATGATTGCCGGATAATCCAAAGGATCGGCAGGATCGCCGCTGACCCAACGATAACCAGAGCCGGTAACGAAAGAGAAAGGAAGAACCGGCGCTCTCTGCGCGCATCGGCTGCCAGCGCCGGATCCATGGCGACTTTCACACCTTCGCCCCCGCTATTGCGTGAACTTTGGCCGCCGGTGCGAACGCGGCTACTCGCTGACCTGGAGCAAGGTCGGCGCAGCCCGCGGCGAGGGTTGCCGGAACGCTTATCAAAACCTCTTGCCTGGTGTCGAGCTCGAGCGTCAAAAGCCAGTTCTCGCCCCGGAACGACTTGGCCCGCAGCACGCCTTCGAGCGCCACTCCGTCTGGCCCGGCAAACGCCGGATCTAGATGGAAGCTCTCTGCGCGGATCATCAATGTTTCTCGTAACGCATCAACGCCGTCGATCCTGCGGACTGAGCCCGGTGGAACAATATTGGCCTCGCCCATGAACTCCGCAACGAAGCGGGTGAGCGGGCGGTGATAGACGCGCTCAGGCGTATCGATCTGCTCGATGCGGCCGGAATTCATCACCGCAATACGATCTGACATCGTCAGCGCTTCCCGCTGATCGTGGGTCACATAGATCGTCGTGATGCCCAGGTCGTCGTGCAGGCGCCGGATCTCATATTGCATGGCTTCGCGCAGGTTCTTGTCGAGCGCCGACAGCGGCTCGTCCATCAGCATCACGCGTGGTTTGAACACGATCGCCCTCGCCAGCGCCACCCTTTGACGCTGGCCTCCCGACAGAGCAGCGATGTCTCGTTGCGCAAAGCCTTCCAGCTTTACGCGGGCCAGGGCGTCAAGCGCCCGCCGGCGAGCGTCCACTCGCGGGATCTTCCTCAATGCTAGTGGATACTCAACGTTGGCGAGCACGTTCATGTGCGGAAACAAGGCATAGTTCTGAAAAACGATGCCGAGCTCCCTTTTGTTAGGGGGCAAACGGGTGATGTCGCGACCTCCCAACAAGATCTTGCCATTGTCGAGCAGGACAAAACCCGCCACCGCCATGAGCAAGGTGGTCTTGCCGGATCCGGATGGCCCCAGCAGCGTCAGGAATTCGCCCGCCTCAATTTCGAGCGAGACGTCATCCAGCGCCAGGTAGGACCCGTACGCCTTGCGCACGCTTTCGACGGTGATGGGAAACGATTTCATCTTCGTGGTTCCCCTCCCAGACCGGCAGTCTCGAACTCAGCGGCTCATCATCTCGTCGAAGGCCTTCTGGGCAGCCTCGCCGTTCTTGAGCCACCAATCGGGATTCGAGAAGACGGAAGTGCCCGCGTTCTCAGGAGCGGTCGCCAATGTCTTCAGTCGCTCGTCAGGGATGAGGCCCGCCTTGTAAGCTGCCGGGTTGACCGGGCCATAGGCGATGAAGTCGGTCAGCTTGGCCACGCGTGCCGGCTGCGTCATCGCGGCGATCAGCTTCATGGCCGCTTCCTTGTTCGGGGCACCCTTCGGCACGGCAAGGCAGTCCGTACCGATTACCGAACCCTTGAAGGAATAATCCACCATGCCGCCATCGGCTTTCACGGTTTGAGCCCGACCGTTCCAGGTAACGACCAGATCCGCTTCGGCATCCTTCAGCAGTTGGGCAGACTGTGCGCCGGAAGTCCACCAAACCGCAACGCTTGGCTTGATTGCCTCGAGCCGCTTGATCGCGCGCTGCAAACCCTCAGGCGTGCTGAGCACCGAGTAAACGTCCGCCGGGGCCACGCCGTCGGAAAGCAGCGCGATTTCGATCAAGTCCTGCGCGTTTGAGCGCAGGGCTCGGCGGCCTGGGAATTTGCCGACGTCCCAGAACTCGGCCCATGTCTTCGGCGGATTGGTGCCATAAGTTTTCGTGTTCCACGACATGACCGTGCCGTAAGAGTCGAACGGGTAGCAGTAGTCGGATCTTGCGCCGGCCGGCACCGCGTTGAGATCGATTATGTCGCCGTCGAGCGGCTCCAGCAGAGACTGCGCGGCTGCCTGCGCGCCTTCCGGGGAACCGAGGTGAATGATGTCTGTCGTGACCGCTCCAGACGTGACTTGCATCTTGAGTGCGGCAAAACCATCGCTTTGCGTTTCCTCCCTGACGTCGTAGCCCAGCTCCTTTGCCGCGGGAGCCCACATGGCCTCCTGCATGGCTTTGCCATAGTCGCCGCCAGCGGTCGTGATCGTGACGGATTGGGCATAGACGGGCAATGCGGCCGACACTGCAATGACGGCCACTGAAATTCGAAGTTTAAAAGACATGGTTTCTCCTCCTCCGGATTTGCCGAAGCCGACGGAAACAGGCCCTTTTTCGCAAATCGTAACGTTACGGTTATCGTGAAAACACCGAGAGTCAAGTGGCTCGGCTGGACCGCGGTCAGCTTTGTTTGAACGTTTGATCGAATCCGGTAACGTTACGGTGTTCAGCAAATCAGCCGACACGTTCGGAGTGGAAGACGGGCGAAATGGCCAACCTGAAACAGATCGCGGCGGAACTTTCCCTTTCGGTGACGACGGTAGCGCGCGCTCTGAAGGATGGGCCGGAAGTGCATCCCTCGACCGTCGCACGCGTCAAGGAGGAGGCGGCGCGAGTGGGCTACGTGCCGAACCAGCACGGTCGCGCGCTAAAAACCGGGCGGACCTCGACACTGACCGCGGTGCTGCCGATGGAGACACGCGATTATCTGTCGGATTTGGCGAAGCTCCCTTTGATCGAAGGCATGACTCTGGCGGCGAGACAGTTGGGCTACAGTCTCAGCGTCTATTCCACCACACCGGAGGAAGACCCCGTCGAAACCTTACGGCGCCTCCTTCGGGCGCGCAGTGCGGATGGCCTGATCATCACCCGAATGGTCTCGGCCGATCCCCGAATTAAGCTGCTGCTCGATGAGGATGTACCTTTCGTCACTTTTGGAAGGACTGACCTGGACCTAGCTTACCCATACGTCGACGTCGATAATGAGCAGATTGCCTATGACGCAACTCGGCGCCTCACGAAGAAAGGTTGTCGTCGAATTGCCTTGCAGTTGCTGGTTCCTGAGGATCAGGCAAGCGCAATGCGTCTCTTGGGCTATGAGAGGGCCATGATTGAGGCGGGCAACCTGATTGACCCTGAACTGATCGGCCATGCGACATTCACGATGGAAGCAAGCACTGACTGGTTCGATCGCGTGCTCGGATCGCCTGATCCGCCAACTGGCTTGGCCTGTGCCAACGAACTCGGCCTTCTCGGAGCATTGCGGGCTCTAGGTAGACGAGGCTTGGTGCCGGGCCGCGATGTCCATATCGTGACACGCGACAACACGCATCTTTCGCGCTTTCTCCCGGCGAAGATCGGAATTCATTCAGTGGATATGGCGGACGTCGGACGAAAACTGGTCGAGATATTGGAGCGGCAAATCGCCAATCCGACTGGCCAGGCGGCGACAATATTGTTGAAGGGTAGATTCGAGACCCTCGGGTAGGCGCGAAAGAAGATCGTTGGGCCTCCACCCTCGACACCAGCGCGGTCGGAAATCGTCATCTTCCGATTTCGTGGGCCACATTTGAGATTTTCTCCGTCCTGGCTGATTCCGTCGTCCCGTCTTGCATGTTTGTCGCGACCGTCCTTTCATTCCGGCCGGCCGCTCGTCTGGACTGACCTTGCAGCGGAAAGTGAGCGCAAGTGCGTTTTTTTCCTCAACGAACACATCGCTGAGAGTGGTGGGCTGCCTCTCCTGGGCTTCCGCTCGAGCAAACTTGTCGAAATCATATTGCTTGGCGCCAAGAACGCTCTCTTCCAGTGAAGCGCCGAGGGCAAGAAAGGCTGCGACAGCGGTGGAGAGCATGCAACCCTTGCCCCGCATGCTGCACTTCAGGCGCGTCGATACGAACCGAATGGCCGGGCCGTCCGGTGGAAGAAGCAGGTCAGCGGCTTGCCTTCCCTGCGCATGTCCGCCTTTTACCAGCACGGCGGTTCCCACAGCGCCCGATAATTGCTTGCCCTGCTGGCAGGCCGCTTCTTCGTTTGACGCCAAGACCGATCCTGTCAGCGCCGCCAGCTCGAGTAGATTGGGTGTAACCAGCCGGCATACCGACTGAGATCGCGACGCATCGCGTCGACGGCGTCCTCCTCTAAGAGCGCTCGCCCCGACGTGGAGGCCAGCACAGGGTCGAGCACGACAGGCACGTGGCGGTTGCGCGCCAAAATCGAGGCGACGGCCTCGATCGCCGCGGCTCTGCCCAGCATGCCAACCTTGACCGCAGCGATTTGGTTGGCCGCAAAGGCAGCGCCCATCTGGGCGGCGATGAGGTCCGGCGAAATGTATTCGATGCGCTCGACGTCCTCGTGCGTCTGTACCGTGACGGCCGTGACGGCGAGGCAGCTGCGCGGTCCAAGCGCAGATAACGTCTCGACGTCGCGGGCTAGTCCGGCGCCGCCGCTCGAATCCGAACCAGCTACGACGAGCACGTGCGCCGTCATCGCCATTGGGCTGTCGCCGCCAGCCACTCGGCCGTGCGTGCCTCGGGGTGCATGAGTGATGTCGGTGACGACCGCCGCACTTTGCGCGCCGTGCGCGAAGACATTTGCAAAGCGTACGCCGACTCGACCAAACCTTCAAAGTGGCGGTGGTGTGGTCAGCTGTGCATCAGGGG
>NZ_RZOJ01000093.1:0-16793 GCF_003998845.1 Mesorhizobium sp. M4A.F.Ca.ET.022.05.2.1
GATGTCGAGGTCGCGATCGGCGGTCTGGATACGCAGATCGATGCCCGGCAGCTCGTCGCGGAATTGCTGCAGGCGCGGCATCATCCAGAACGAGCCGAAGGCGGTCGACGCGGCCAGCGTAACATGGCCCCCGGTCGCCTGCAGGCGCAGGTCCTCCGCCGATTTGCGGATATGCGACAGGCCGAGCGAGACGTCGGCGTGGAAGCGCTCGCCGGCCTCCGTCAGGACAACCTGGCGGTGGCGGCGCTGGAAAAGCTTGGCGCCGAGCTGTTCCTCCAGCCCGCGCACGGCATAGGACACGGCGGCCTGCGTCATGCCGAGCTCGCGCCCGGCGGCGGTGAAGCTCGACAGCCGGCCGGCCGCCTCGAAGACGATCAGGCTGCCGGCGGAGGGCAGCAAGTGGCGCAGGCTTCGCATAAGCAGAGTTTATACAAGCGATCAGGATTTTCCAGCGTCACAGCCATATTTTGGCCCGCTAAATTGACGGGCTATTGGAGGATAAATTGCCATGAATGCACCGGCCGTTGCAGTGACCGAACATGCTAACCGCAGAAGCGGCGGCCGCCTGGGGCGCAAGGCGATGCGGGGCGCCCCCATAGCCTCGTTTCCGACGCTGGTGCGCCAGATCCCCGCCTATCAGATGGTTCCCGACGAGGCGGTGGAATTGATCCACCAGGAGTCGCTCGCGATCCTCGAAGAGGTGGGCTGTGAGTTCCGCGACGACGAGGCGATCGCCCTGTGGAAGGCCGCGGGGGCCGATGTCTCGGAAACACGCGTCCGTATCGACCGTGCGCTGTTGATGGAGCTGGTTTCCAAGGTCCCATCGGAATTCACCCTCAACGCCCGCAACCCCGAGCGCACCGTTCGCGTTGGCGGCAAGAATTCCATCTTCGTGCCGATGTATGGCGCGCCCTATGTGCGTGACCTCGACAACAACAGGCGCTACGGCTCGCTCGCCGACCTCAACAATTTCCACAAGCTCGCCTACATGGCGCCGGCGTTGCACTCGTCGAGCTCGGTCATCTGCGAGCCGATGGAAATTGCGGTCCCGAAGCGTCACCTCCACATCATCCATTCGGCCCTGAAGCACTCCGACAAGCCTTTCATGGGCATCGTGACGTCGAAGGAACGCGCCGAAGACACGATGGCGATGGCCGGCATCGTCTTCGGCGAGGACTATGTGCGCGACAATTCGGTCCTTGTCTCGATCACCAACTGTAACTCGCCGCTGGTGTGGGACGCCACCATGCTGGACGCGATGAAGGTCTATGCGCGCAGTAACCAGCCGCTGATCCTGGCGCCCTTCGCTCTGTGCGGCGCCTCGACCTCGGCCTCCGCCGTCGGCGCGGTGGCGCAGGTCAATGCGGAAGCGCTGGCCGGCGTCGCCTTCACCCAGCTGCTGCGTCCGGGCTCGCCGCAGATCTACGGCCAGTTCATGGTGACGGTGGACATGAAGACCGGAGCGCCGATGGGCGGCACGCCGGAGGCGGCGCAGATGATGTATCTGATGGGCGCGCTGGCCAGGAAATATAAACTGCCGTGGCGTACCTCGGGCTTCCATGTCGGCTCCAAATTGAACGACGCCCAGGCCGGCTACGAGGCGAACATGCTGATGCATGCCGCCATCCTCGCCGGCGCCAACTACATCTGGCATTCGGCCGGATGGCTGGAGGCGGGGCTGACCTGCGGCTATTCGAAATTCGCCACCGACTGCGAGCAGCTTGTCGGCTGGTACAAATATGCCGGCGGCCTTCCCTTCGACGATTTCAAGGAAGCGATGGCGGCGATCCGCGAGGTGGGGCCGCAGGGCCATTTCCTCGGCACCCAGCACACGCTCGAACATTTCGAGTCCGCTTTCTTCATGCCCTCGATCATGGACTTCAATTCGTACGAGCAATGGAACGCCGAAGGCGCGAAGGACCACGACACGCGCGGCCGTGAGAAGGCGCGCAACATGCTGGCCGACTATGAGGAGCCGAAGCTCGACGAGGGCATCGCCGAGGGTCTCAAGGATTTGATCGCGCGGCGTGAGGAAAAACTGCCGGACAGCGTTAGTTAGTAAGACAGGCGAAGAACCTGACGAACCATAAGGGAGGAAAACATGACGCTCTTCAGAAGCAATGGCGACCGCGTGCCGGGCGCTATCGAGGCAATGGCAGAAGAAACGCGGGCGGGCCGCATGGACAGGCGTGAATTCCTGGCCCTGGCCAGCGCCTTCGGCGCGTCGACGGCGTTCGCCTATGGCATGATCGGCCTTGCCGCGCCGACAAAAGCACTGGCCGACGAGCCCAAGAAAGGCGGCACGCTGCACGTCTCGATGTCGGTCAAGGCGCAGAAGGATCCGCGCACCTATGACTGGACCGAGATGGCGAACGTCACCCGTTGCTGGCTGGAGCCGCTCGTCCGCTACACGCACCAGTTCACCTTCGAGCCGGTGCTGCTGGAGAGCTGGGACATCAACGACGACGCCACCGAATACACGCTGCACCTGCGCAAGGGCGTCACCTGGAACAATGGCGATGCCTTCAACGCCGATGACGTGGTCTTCAACCTGAATCGCTGGTGCGAGAAGGGGGCGTCCGGCAATTCCATGGCCGCCCGCGTCGGCGCGTTGGTCGACGCCAAGACCGGTAAGGCAAGGGATGGCGCAATCACCAAGGTCGATGACCATACGGTCAAGCTGAAGCTCAGCGAAGCCGATATCGCGATCATACCGGGCTTCACCGACTATCCGGCGCTGGTCGTGCATCGCGACTTCGACAAGGATGGCGCCGACCCAATCAAGAAGCCGATCGGCACCGGAGCGTTCGAGCTGGTATCCTACGATGTCGGCCAGAAGGCGGTCGTCAAGCGTCGCGAGAACGGCAAGTGGTGGGGAGGCGAAACGCCGCTCGACGGTGTCGAGTTCATCGACTACGGCACTGACTTCAACGCCACGCTGAATGCCTTCGATTCCGGCGAGATCGACCTCGATTTCGAAACGCCGGCCGACTTCATCGACGCCCTCGACAAGATGGATCTGGTGAAATCGGAGGTCGCGACGGCGACCACGCTCGTTGCCCGCACCAACATCACCCACAAGCCCTATGACGATCAGCGGGTGCGCAACGCGCTGCAGATGGCCGTCGACAACGATGCCGTCATGCAGCTCGGCTATGCCGGGCGCGGCACGGTCGGCGAGAACCACCACGTCAGCCCGATCCATCCCGAATACTATCCGCTGCCCAAGAAGGCACGCGATGCCGCCGCAGCCAAGAAGCTGATGGCCGATGCCGGGCAGGCCGACTTCGAGCATGAGCTGATCACCGTCGAGGACGAATGGCAGAAGAACACCGGCGATGCGATTGCCGGCCAGTTGCGCGATGCCGGCATCAAGGTGAAGCGTACGGTGCTGCCGGGCTCGACCTTCTGGAACGACTGGACGAAGTATCCTTATTCGATGACCATCTGGTACATGCGTCCGCTCGGCGTGCAGGTACTGGCGCTCGGCTATCGCTCGGGCGAGGCCTGGAATGAGACGGCGTTCGCGAACCCGGATTTCGACACCAAACTCAAGGAGGCGCTCTCGCTGGCCGATCCCGCCAAGCGCAAGGAGGTCATGAAGGACGTCGAGCAGATCCTGCAGGATTCCGGCGTCATCATCCAGCCGTTCTGGCAGAAGCTCTACTGTCACATGAGCAAGAAGGTGAAGAACTATTCAATGCACCAGACCTACGAAATGGATTTCCAAAACGTCTGGCTGGACGCCTGAAATAACTCCCGAGACTTGCAAGCAACTGCCGCCGGCACCTCTGACAAAGGTGCCGGCGGTCCGTAAATCACTCATGAGCAATTGGCGCCGAGAAAAAATGTCCGACGACGAGATCATCCTTTCCGAGCTTTCCGACGACGAGCTCGTGCAGCAGATGCACGACGACCTTTATGACGGGCTGAAGGAAGAGATCGAGGAAGGCACGCATATCCTTCTCGAGCGCGGCTGGGCACCCTACAAGGTGCTGACCGAGGCGCTGGTCGAAGGCATGCGCATCGTCGGCGAGGATTTTCGCGACGGCATCCTGTTCGTGCCGGAAGTGCTGTTGTCGGCCAACGCCATGAAGGCCGGCATGGCCATCCTGCGCCCGCTGCTTGCCGCCACCGGCGCGCCCAAGCAGGGCAAGATGGTGATCGGCACCGTCAAGGGCGACATCCACGACATCGGCAAGAACCTCGTCGGCATGATGATGGAGGGCGCCGGCTTCGACGTCATCGACCTCGGCATCAACAATGCGGTCGAGAAGTATCTGGAGGCGATCGAGCAGCACCAGCCCGACATCATCGGCATGTCGGCGCTGCTGACCACCACCATGCCCTACATGAAGGTCGTCATCGACACGATGAAGGAAAAGGGCATCCGCGACGACTATGTCGTGCTGGTCGGCGGCGCGCCGCTCAACGAGGAGTTCGGCAAGGCTGTCGGCGCCGACGCCTACTGCCGCGACGCGGCGGTCGCGGTCGAGACCGCCAAGGACTTCATGAAGCGCAAGCACAATGTGCGGGCTTGACCACGGCAAATGCGATCCAGGTTTGTGACCGGGAGCGCCGTCATGCACCGGGATAGCAAGATGGCCAGAATCGCTGGGCTCGAAGGGGGCTAAGGTCCGCATGCGCATCGAGTCGATCAAAGTCTATCAGGTGCTTCTGCCCATCAAAGGCGGTGCCTACCGGATGGCCAGCGATACCGTGCGGAATCTGGACAGCACGCTCGTTGAAGTCACCACCGAGGACGGACTGTCAGGCTGGGGCGAGACTTGCCCGGTCGGCCCTGTCTATCAGCCTCAACATGCTCTGGGGGCGAGAGCGGCAATCGCCGAAATGGCGCCCGGGCTCGTCGGCGAGGACACGACGTCCATGCGCCGCCTTGCGAAAAGAATGGACGAGCGGCTGAACGGCCACAACTATGCCAAGGCAGCTTTGGACATAGCTTTCCTGGACCTCGCCGGCCAGCGGCTGGGCGTACCGGTTTCAACGCTTCTGGGCGGCGCGCTGACCGACCGTGTGCCGTCCTACTACTCGACTGTCGTCGGGGCACCGGACGAGACCGCGCGTATCGCCATCGACAAGGTCAAGGCCGGATACAGGCGGCTTCAGGTCAAGATCGGCGGACGGGATCTCGAACAAGACGTCGCCACCGTGCACAAGGTATGGGAAGCCGTTGGCTTCAAGGCCCGGATGGCCGTCGACGCCAATCGTGGCCTCACCACCGCGGCGGCGCTGCACATCGATCGGCTTTGCCAGGCAATACCGTTCGTGTTCGAACAACCCTGCAACACGATGGAGGAAGTCGCGAGCCTCAAGGGACGCGTGACCCATCCGGTCTACCTCGATGAGAATACCGAGGATTTGAATGCCGTCCTGCGGGCAGTCTCTTCAGGCATCGCGGACGGATTCGGATTGAAGGTCACCCGCCTTGGCGGTCTCACCAAGATGGTCACGGTCCGCGACCTGTGCGCGATACGATCGCTTCCGCACAGCTGCGACGATGCCTGGGGTGGTGACATCATCGCCGCGGCATGCGTACACCTCGCCGCGACCGTCGAGCCGAGACGTTTTGAGGGGGCCTGGATCGCGCAGGAATACATCGAAGGGCATACGGATCCCGTAAACCCCGTCGTTATCGAAAACGGGCATATACGCGTCCCCCAGATACCGGGGCTCGGTATCAAGCCTGAGCGATCCCAACTCAAAACGCCTGTCGCGACTTTCGGAGGCTGAGGGGTCGCGCCGCAGCATTGCAGAGAGAACGTTCATGAAGCGCAAGCGGAGCGCGCGCGGATCATAGCCGCTAGGCAATTTTCCGTCCTTCGTGGAACGCATAGGGCGCCTGGCGAGGGGCGACTCCGTCGCCGACTTCCATCACCGGCTGGGACGAACCCTCCAACTCCTTCGCCAGCCAATCCGTCGCCACGTTGGTCGTTGCGAGAACAAGACAAACGCCCTGGACGAAGCTCTCGTCACGGGTGTTGTGGTCGACGATGGTCACGCCGTCCCCATGCCACTCCAGGATGCTGACATCCACCAACCATTTGACGCCAAGCTGGCGCAGTGTCCGTCGCAGCGGGAAATCGGCGGCCGTCCGCTGCAGTTCCTTGCCAACCAGCGGATCGGGCGTGAGAATGGTCACCTGGTGGCCATCCTCGGCAAGTTTCCAGGCCGTGCCGCAGCCGCGCCAGCCGCCGCCTTCATCGAGCAGAAGCACATGCCTGCCTGGGCTCGCATGACGGGCCATGACGGATTCGATCGAGAAGACGTTGCCCTTCTCTATGCCTGGCAGGCTAGGCATTGCCGGCAGCTTTGACATCGTATCTCCTCAGCGATCGGTTGACGGCGTTACCCGCCTGGTGCGGCGGTCAGGAGGCTTGGCCCATACTCACAGATTTCTGAAGCGCGGCAGCGAGGCCGTCTCGCACGGCTGCTTCAAACCCAGATGCGCGCATTGCCTCGATTGCCGCCGCGGTGGTGCCACGGTAGTCGAGGAAGGTCTGGACAATGTCGTTGGGATTTTCTCCCCGCGCCTCGAGCAGCTTTCCAGTTCCAATCAGGACCGCGCTGACGCTCCTGCGGGCCATGTCCGGGCTCATTCCTCGGCCGACGGCATCGTCCATCATTGCCGCCGCCAAAAGCGCCGGAAACGCCGGGCCGGATCCTGTGAGGCCCGTCAGGTAGTCGATATCTGCTTCGCTTTTGACTTCATCGGCAGCGCCACAGGCCGCTAGAATTTGACGAACCAGATTGCGATCATCCGGGGTGATGCCCTCAGAGTCTATCCAGGGAGTATAGGAATTGCGCACCTCCGCCACCGCGTTCGGAAGCGTGCGGACGATACGATCGGTCTTGAGACGTGACGCCAATTGGTCGATGGGAATCCCGGCCATGACCGACATGGCGAGCTTGCCATGCGCAGAAATGTCGATGGCAGGCCAATCCTGGGGGCGGACCGATACGATGATAACCTCGGATCGATCCACCAGTTCCTGATTGTCCCTCGTCCATGTAGCATTTGGCAGAAAGCCGGATTGCCCGCTTCTATAAGACAGCGTGAGGTGCTCGGCGGCGACTATTTGGGCATCGATGATGGCCTCGACGATGGCGCGCCCAAGCCAGCCGCCTCCACCGATTATTCCGATCCTCACGGGCTCGCCCATTGTCGAAGCTCTTCCTCAATCCGCCGAATAGCCATGCCTGGCGAAGAACCGGTCCAACTCGCGCTTGTGCGGGGCCTGGCCTGTAAAAATTTCGACGTAGCCGGGGATGCGCTTCATCCGGATCGCGAGATCCTCCTTGGTCTGCATCGAGATGTAGCCGATCTGCACGAGGTAGATGGTGCGCGCTCGGACGTCGGCTGAGCTTTCCTCGTGGCCGAAGCGGACGAACATCTGGCTCATTGCGTCGAGACGCGTCTGGTCGGCTTTGTGTACCTCTGCCAGAATCTCAGGCGACTGAAGCGCCCAGCTTCTGACCGCGAACTCGAACTGGGCATCGAACAGGGACTTGTCGAGCCAGCAGTCGAAGACGTTCAGCATCGCTTCGGCGATCGTCTCGGCATATGCCTCAGCCTGCTTGACGAGGTTGCCGGTGTTCTTGTCCCGCCAACGGGTCACGAGGGCAGCCAGCAGTTCTTCTCGGTCCTTGAAGAACCAATAGAAGCTGGTGCGCGACAGGCCCAGCTTCTTGGCAAGCGGCGAAATTCGCACCGTATCGACGCCGGATTCCAGAAGCAGGTCGTAGGCGGCTCCAAGCCACCCCTCCGGCGATCCGCGCCAACCGCTATCGTTCGAAATCTGCTCCATGAGCGTCCTGCCTATCAAAATGTCGGAATGAAAACCAGCAAAATGTACACTTATGTCGATTTAGTCGACCTGACAGAACTCAAACTTGACATATCTGTACATTTTCGAATAGCGTCGCATGTGCCCCCAGCCGGAGTCCGTCAGATGTCGAACGATCCCCTTCTGCAGCCTTACAAGCTCAAGCATTTGACCCTTCGCAATCGCATCATCGTGACGTCCCACGAGCCGGCTTATCCGGAGGATGGGATGCCGAAGCAGCGCTATCTTGCTTACACGGTGGAAAGGGCCAGGGGCGGTGTGGCGATGACGATGACGGCGGGGTCTGCGGCGGTTTCGAAGGACAGTCCTCCGGTTTTCAATAACCTGCTCGCCTACAAGGACGAGATCGTGCCGTGGATCAGGAAAATGACCGATGCGGTCCACGAAGAGGGCGCCGCCATCATGATCCAACTGACCCATCTTGGACGGCGCACACGTTGGGACAAAGGCGATTGGCTTCCCGTCGTGGCTCCGTCCCATCAGCGTGAAGCCTCACACCGCGCCTTTCCCAAGAAGATTGAAGACTGGGATATCGAGCGCATCATCAAGGACTTCGCGGATGCCGCCGAGCGAATGAAGGCAGGCGGGATGGATGGCGTCGAGCTCGAGGCTTACGGCCACTTGCTCGATCAGTTCACGTCTCCACTGACGAACGATCTTGACGGTCCTTACGGCGGTTCGCTCGACAACCGCATGCGCTTCTGCATGGATGTCTTGAAGGCGATCCGCGCTCGGGTTGGCGAGGATTTCATCCTGGGCGTTCGATATACCGCGGATGAATGTCTCCCCGGCGGCACCGGCAAGGCGGAGGGTTTTGAAATCTCCAGACGCCTCAAGGAAAGCGGACTTATCGACTACCTCAACGTGATCCGCGGCCACATCGACACCGACGCCGGCCTGACGGACGTCATCCCAATTCAGGGAATGACGAACTCGCCGCACCTTGATTTTGCGGGCGAGATTCGCGCTGCGACCAACTTCCCGACCTTTCACGCGGCGAAAATACCGGATGTGGCGACTGCGCGCCACGCGATCGCGTCGGGCAAGGTGGACATGATCGGCATGACGCGCGCTCATATGACCGACCCGCACATCGTGCGCAAGATCATCGAAAAGCGCGAAGACGAAATCAGGCCCTGCGTAGGCGCCAATTATTGCCTCGACCGTATCTACCAGGGCGGAGCGGCATACTGCATTCATAACGCGGCGACCGGTCGCGAGGTGACCATGCCGCACATCGTCGCCAAGGCCGCGACCCGCAAGAAAGTTGTCGTCGTCGGCGCCGGTCCGGCTGGCCTCGAGGCCGCGCGCGTTGTCGGCGAGCGGGGACATGAGGTGGTGGTCTTCGAGGCCGCAAGCGGTCCGGGAGGGCAGATCCGCCTGACGGCGCAGAGCCCGCGTCGCACGGAGATGATGAGCATCATCGAATGGCGAATGGCTCAGTGCGAAAAGCACGGAGTGTCCATCCAGTTCAATACCTGGGCGGAAGCCGAAACCATCGAGGCTGAAAATCCGGACGTCGTCATCATTGCCACCGGCGGAGTGGCGCACACCGATGTCCTATCCAAGGGCAACGAGTTCGTGGTGTCTTCATGGGACATCATCTCCGGCGACGCGAAGCCGGGGACCAATGTCCTCATCTTCGACGATGCGGGTGACCACGCGGCACTCCAGGCTGCCGAATTCCTCGCGGGCGCCGGAGCGAAGGTCGAGATCATGACACCGGACCGGTCCTTCTCACCCGAGGTCATGGCTATGAATCTCGTGCCTTACATGAGATCTCTTCAAAAACTCGATGTGACCTTCACGGTTACCTATCGGCTCGAGTCTGTTGAAAAGAACGGTAACCAGCTCATTGCACATGTCGGCAGCGACTACGGCGGCGTCTCCAAACAGCGCATCGTGGACCAGGTTGTCGTCAATCACGGCACCATTCCGCTCGACGACATCTATTTCGAACTGAAACCGAAATCGACCAATCACGGCGAGGTTTCGCACGACGAGCTCATCGCCGGGCAACCGCAGTCGGTGGTGCGCAATCCGGAGGGTCAGTTCCAGCTCTTCCGCATCGGAGACGCGGTCTCAGCGCGCAACACCCACGCCGCGATCTATGACGCGCTGCGCCTGGCGAAGGATATCTGATGGCTGGCAGCGGACGAACGCTCCGCTCATTCATATCAAGGGTTCAGCCATAACCAGATACAGGATTCGTGGTATTGAATGGTTCGCGCCACGAAAGCCTGGAGATTTTCGGATGAAACTGACTGCGCTTGCCGCCGCCCTCTCGATCGCAGTGCCTGCGGCCGCCCTGGCCGGGCCGGCTTCCAATGTCGTGAAGTTCTTCTATGTGCCTGAGGTCAGGTTCGAGGGCGACGAGCAGTATCGCGACCGTTTCACCGAGCCGGTCACCAAGCTGTTCGCCCTCAACGACCAGGCCGCCAAGAACAACCCGGACGAGGTCGCCTGCCTCGACTTCGATCCGGGCCTCGACGCGCAGGACTTCGACCAGAAAACCCTGTCGAAGACGCTGAAGCTTGCCGAGACCGTCAACGGCGATAGCGCCGAAGTGACGGCGACCTTCAGCCTTTTCCCGGAAGGCGATGATTCCAAACGTGAAATGGTCTGGTCGCTGAAGAAGGTCGACGGCAAGTGGAAGATAGCCGACATCGCCTCCAAGACCAGTGGCTGGACGCTGAGCGCGCTGGAATGCATGCCCGGCAAGGCGCCGGAGTGAAGCGATGGTTCGCCGTATTGCCCTGGCGCTTGCGACCATCTCGATGCTGGCGACTGGCTTGAGCGTCAGCGCCCAGGGCCTGTTCGGCGCGCCACCGGCAAATGCTCCGGCCGACAATGCGCCTTCCGACGACACATCGCCAGCACCCCCGGCGGCCGCATCGCCGCCAGCTGAAAGTGCGCCGGCAGCACCCGTGCTGCCGGGTTCGCCGACGGCGGTTGTAAAACCTTTCTACGAGCATCTCGGGCTGGAGCTCGATCCGGCTGAGCGCAAGAACTTCATCGATCCGGCCAGGACCGTGCTCGACAAGAGCGATGCGCTGCGCAAGTCGGGGCAGGGGGAGTGCCTCGATCCCAACATGGCGCTGGACAATGCCGACTACGACAAGCCCGCGATCGACGGCAGCCTCAAGACCATCGAGGCGGTCAAGGGTGACGACGCCAAGGTGGTCGTCGCCTTCGTCGTCGCCAACAATGCGCACCGGCTCGAATGGAAGCTCAGGAAGGTCGGCGGCGCCTGGAAGATATCGGACCTTCTGTCGGTCACCGGCGAATGGGCTCTCAGCCAATACCAGTGCGAATAGGCGATATCATCGAGCCTGCTCAGCCCCTGCCGCGATAGGGCGCGACGCCGGTGTCGGGCAGCCAGGCGTCCTTGGGCGGCGCGCCCGTCTGCCAGAACACGTCGATCGGGATGCCGCCGCGCGGGAACCAGTAGCCGCCGACGCGCAGCCAGAGCGGCTTGGTCGCCTCCACGATGCGGCGGCCGATCATGACCGTGCATTCCTCGTGGAAGGCGCCATGGTTGCGGAACGAGGTCATGAACAGCTTCAGCGATTTCGATTCCACCAGCGAGGCATCGGGCGCGTAGTCGATGACGATATGGGCGAAATCCGGCTGACCGGTGACCGGGCAGAGCGAGGTGAATTCCGGGCAGGTGAAGCGCACGATCGCCGGCGGCCCGTCACCGCGCGAAAACGGCACAGTCTCCAGCACCGCCTGTTCCGGGCTCTGTGGCGTCTCGACGTGCTTGCCGAGCTGGCTAAGGTTCTTGGTGTCGGTCATTGGGGGCTCCTTGCTGCCGCCGGATGCTCCGGAGGCGCAAACAAAAACGGAAATAGCGCCGCGGTCCCTCGGACGCGGCGGATTTGCGCCGCTCATTAGCACCGGACTGAAAGCCGCGCAGCGGTTTTCGGACCAATCCGATGCGTGAAATGGAAGCGGGACGACGCTCCCCCGCGACTTGAATGCGCAGGAAGACAAAGACCAGCAGGGTCCGCTTCTCCATCCACGCCGCCATCAATGACGGCATACGATTCGGCTTGCGGATCTGACCGCGGCCGCCAAGTCGGCCTGACTGGACTTGGCCGGTCATATTTGCAATTTTCTGTCGCCGATCCGGGGGCGGCACAACCCGTGCCGAAGGGTCCGCACAGTCGGGGGCTTGCTTGACCGCACAAGACTTGTTCGTTCCGCGCCAGACCAATACGGCGCTTTACATGCAACTGCACGACGCCGGGCATGCGGTAGACGATATCCTTCGCGTCCAGAAGGCCTACCGCGTGGCTTGCGCGATGTTCAATGGCCGCTACCGCAAAACGGGGCGGCCCTTCATCTGCCATGCCGTCGGCGCCGCATCATCGGTTGCGCATTTCGACAAGGATCTGGATCTTGTTCTCGCGGCGATGTTCCACGCCTCCTATGACAGCGCCCAATATCCTGACGGCAAATCCAGTCGGCGCACCGAAACCCACCGCAAGTGGCTGGAGCAGAAGCTCGGACCCCGGGTAGAAGGTCTTGTCGCCAGGGTAGGGGCGATGAAGTTCGACACCGGAGACCCCGAGCGCCTTGTGGAGAAAGGCGTGCCAGCCGGCGATGAGGACATCCTTTTCCTTGTCCTTGCGCATGATGTCGACGATCTGGCGGATGGCGGGCTGGCATTCGCGCCCAAATATGGCCGGTCGATTGAATCGCGGGTTGCTGCCTGCGCCATTCTGGCCCGGCGCATCGGCCGCGAGAGCCTTGCGGCCACGATCGAAGCCTATGGCAGCCGCTACGGGGCGTTGGGGTGGGCGGCGGCACTCGAGGATACCAGGCTGGAAGGTTTTCGCATTGCGCCGAATGTGCGCAACTACCTCAAGCTGCGTCGGGACAAGTTGCGCGGAGGTAGGGTGGAGGTGCTTTGACGGCCGCGCCGCCAGCGCAATTCCAGGAAAAGTGCGTAGCGGTTTTCCGTCCGGAGTTGCGCCAAAACAAAGAGATAGAGCGGTTCTGCGTTTCCGTGAAACGATGAACCGCTCTAGCGAGGCACGCGCACCGGATCTTCGCAAGGAGAGCCACCTGCCGCGCCGGTCCGGTGCGCGCCACGCCCGACACCGCCTTGGCGCCGGCGCCGAGCGATTTTTCCGAGTTAGAACATCCTTGCGGTGGCCATGCACAGCACGGTGAGCACCAGCAGCCAGGCGGCGATGCGTTCGCCGTTGGCCATCTTCGCGCGCAGCATTGGTTCGGTGGCTGCATCGGCACCGGCAAGTTGGCTGCTCGGCCGGCGCACCATGGCGCCGAGGACGCCGGCGGCCGCGATGGCCGCCACGATGCCGATTGCCAGCACAATCTCCATCGAGCCGAAGCTGCCCTCGTGGAAGAAATACCAGAGCAGCGCGCCGGTCAGGAACACCATGCCCGATGCGCCGAGTTGCGGCCGGATGAAGCGCTCAGCCCTGATCTCGGGATCGCGGGCGAGCGTGATGGTGGTGCCGGCCCAGAACACGCCGGCCATGACATGAAGGCCGATGACGATGATGTAGACATATTGCATGACCGCATTCCTTCCTTCCCACCGCTGGCCAAATAGTTAGATATCAAATGATTTGATGTCAATCTATGATGGCACGTTCCAACGCCCAGCGCCTTGTTCTACTGTCG
The DNA here is from genome assembly GCF_003998845.1 of Mesorhizobium sp. M4A.F.Ca.ET.022.05.2.1. Classification (NCBI taxonomy): domain Bacteria; kingdom Pseudomonadati; phylum Pseudomonadota; class Alphaproteobacteria; order Hyphomicrobiales; family Phyllobacteriaceae; genus Mesorhizobium; species Mesorhizobium sp. M4A.F.Ca.ET.022.05.2.1. The sequence continues at coordinate 13,524 of NZ_RZOJ01000093.1, forward strand.
TATCATGACACCCTTTGACCGCCCGCCCGTCGGAATGAATCTGGCCCGCACCTCCAAGCTGGTGGCGCAAGCCTTCGACGCTGCGCTGGTGGAGGCTGGTGGCACGCTGCCGGTCTGGGTGACCTTACTTTCAGTCAAGTCGAAGGAACTCGCCAACCAGCGCGAGCTTGCCGGCATGATCGGCATCCAGGGCGCGACGCTGACCCATCATCTCAACGCCATGGAGGCGCAGGGGTTGCTGACGCGGCGACGCGATCCGCAAAACCGCCGGGTCCATCAGGTGGCGCTGACCGAGGCCGGCGAAGCGATGTTCGAGAAATTGCGATTGGCGGCCGTCGCCTTCGACAAGCGGTTGCGGGCGGGATTGCCGGACGACCGGCTGGCCGAATTCGCGGAGGTGCTTGCGGCGTTGCGGGCGAATGTGGGTGGCTGACGGAGCGCCGCCGCCTCACCCGTTACAGGCCGGCGATCGCGCCAAAGCGTAGCGGCGCAGCTTCAACGCGGTGATCAGCGCAGGAAGCCGGCATTTGCCGGCCCGCATCACTTGAATGTCAATGCACCTTCAGGCCAGGCTGCCCTGCAGCACCTTCAGCTTCGCCTTCTTCGGACTGCGCGCCGTCAGCCATTCGCGCGCCTTGTCTTGCGGCATCGGGAAGGCGATGGAATAGCCCTGCACCTGGTCGCAGCCGATCGCCATCAGCGAATCGAGCTCGGCTTCGGTCTCTGCACCTTCCGCCACGATCGAAATGCCCAGCCCTCGTGCAAGCTCGGTGATGGCGCGCACGATCTTGGAGTTGTCGCCGTTCTCGTTGATGTTCTGGACGAAGCGGCGGTCGATCTTCAGTCGGTCGATCTCGTTCGGGTTGACGTGGCTGAGCGAGGCATAGCCGGTGCCGAAATCGTCGAGCTCTAGATGGACGCCGGCCGCGCGGATCTGCCTGAGCTTGGCAGCGATGCCGGTCTTTTCATCGTCGAGGATGACCGACTCGACGATCTCCAGCGACAGTTTCTGCGGCGCCAGCCCAGCCTTTTCCAGCGTGCCGAACAGGAACCTGTCGAAGTCTGGCTCGCGCAGTTCGGTGCCGGAGACATTGACGGCGAGCCGCCCGAAATCGATGCCGGCCCGGTCCCACTCCGCCGCCTCATTGATCGCCTTGGTGATGACGATGCGGCCGATGTCCGGCATGAAGCCACATTTCTCGGCGACCGGAATGAACTCGCCCGGCGAGATCATGCCGCGTTCGGCGTGCTTCCAACGCACCAGCGCCTCGATGCCGCTGATCTTGCCGCTGGTGAGCGACACCTGTGGCTGGAAATAGACTTCGAACGTTTTGTCGGCGATGGCCGAGCGGATGTCTTGCTCGAGCTGCTTGCGGTAGTCGAGCTCGCGCCGCAGTTCCTCGGAGAAGAACGAGAAATTGCCGCCACCGAGCTTCTTGGCCGAGTAGAGCGCAAGATCGGCATGGACCAAAAGGTCCGCCGCATTGTCGGCGTCGACCGGGTAGACCGCGATGCCGGCACTAGCTCCCGGCAGAATGGTCGTGCCCTGGAAAGTGATCGGCTCGTTGATCTGCTCGAGGATGCGCCGGGCCAGCATGTTGATGTCCTCGGTGCCGCCGGCGCCGTTGAGGATCATCACGAATTCGTCGCCGCCGAGTCGGGCGCACAGGTCCGAGGCCCGGCAGGAGTCGCGCATGCGCTGAGCGGTGACGACCAGCACATAGTCGCCGGCAGCGTGGCCCAGCGTGTCGTTGATCTGCTTGAAACGGTCGAGGTCGAGCTGGATCACCGCCAGCCGCTCGCGCCGGCGATGCGCGCCCTTGATCAGCGTGTCGAAATGATCGGTGAGGAAGGTTCGGTTGTGGAGGCCCGTCAACCCGTCATGCACGGCGATGAAGGCCATCGAGTTGCGCGCGTCGACCAGCTCATGCGTCTTGCGCAGGATAGCCTTCGACATCGGCCGGAAGATGAACAGCGCCACCAGCACTATGACGCCGATGGTGGCGAAGAACAGGGTGCGGTGGAGATCGAGCAGCTGTCCCGAGCGCTCGTCGGCAAACGCGCTGATGCGCTGGCCGAGTGCGGCATAGCCCGACAGCGTGGCATTGGCCACGGAGGCGTCGAGATCGACGCGGTCGGCGCCGCCCTTGTAGCCGTCGAGGCCGGTCGTCAGCTTGGTCTCGAACGAGGAGATGAGGCGTTTGCCATTGGCGATCAGCCCGACGGAGAAGTAATCGAGATGGAACGGCTTGGCGAACAGCACGTTCTCGATCGACTTCGGATTGAAGCGCGCCGGCGACATCGGATCGGCTCCCGTCTTGTCCAGGAGCAAATCGTAATTCGTTTCGAATTCCGCGGTCGCCTGCTTGAGCGCGGCAACGAGGGCCGGCTGCTTGTCGCGCGAGGCCGCACCCGTCGCGCCGGCCAGGAAGACGATCCGCTGCGACAGCGCCTTCTGCGTGCTGACGATGTTGAGCAGCGTGTCATTGTTCTGCTGCGCCGCCATCATCTGCTGCAAGAGCACGAACGATCCCATCACCATGGCGGCGATGATCAACAGGGCCAGCCAGTAGCCGCTCTTGATCAGCAGTGTCAGCTTGCGCGAAACGCTTTGCACCGGCTGCTGCGACATGTGTGGGTGACCCCTCCCGCCGACGGATTCCCGCCCTCGTTTTCGTTATGCGAAGACCATTGACTTGAAAGGGTTAACAGGCAGGCAAGCAGCCCCGCCTGTTGCGCCCGCAGAGGGGGAAAGCTGCGGAAATGGTTATCATGTCCTTTCGCCGCAACCATGCATTTGAACGCATCGTCGAACGCGCCGCCAAAACGGGATGTCATCCAGCTTTCGCCGCACCACCGAAGCCGTCGCTTTTGCGGTGGATTTTTCAGCCACGCGGGGCGACAGTCCGCGTCAAACCGAACAGGGTTGGATCATGACCACAGCATTCCTTTCCCACATCGACAGCGAACTTGCGGGGCTGAAAACGGCCGGACTCTACAAGTCCGAGCGGGTGATCGCCTCGATGCAATCGGCCGAGATCGAGGTTGCCGGCCAAAAGGTGTTGAATTTCTGCGCCAACAACTATCTCGGTCTCGCCGACAGCGCCGAATTGCGCGACGCGGCAAAGCATGCGCTCGACCGCTACGGCTACGGCATGGCCTCGGTGCGCTTCATCTGCGGCACGCAGGAGGAGCACAAGCAGCTGGAGGCGACGATCTCGTCCTTCCTCGGCATGGACGACACCATCCTCTACGGCTCCTGCTTCGACG